>CAXEUI010000215.1:0-2704 GCA_963999335.1 uncultured Candidatus Poseidoniales archaeon | reverse complement strand
GGAAGAAGGTGTCAAACTCCCTAAACCCTATCTTGAGGTTTCGACCAAGTTTGAGAAATTCGACCGCCTGCTCGACCGCGAGGAGGCTCTCCAGATTTCAAATTTGACCAACGACGAATTCGACGCAATCTTGGACATAGTTCTGAAGGTGGATGAGATCATCCAGCGAGAGGCCTCCAAGAGCGGCCTGATCCACGTCGATGGAAAGAAGGAATTCGCCTTGGGTCCCGGCCGTATACCCGTATTGGTGGACTCATTTGGAACGCTTGATGAGGATCGTTGGTGGGCTGCTGATGACTATGAGAATGGAACCATTGTTTCGTTGTCCAAAGAGTTCGTTCGTGAACACTATCTTCGAACAGGCCACCATACTGAACTCTATGCTGCACGCGAGGCTGGAACTGAAGAGCCCCCCATTCCTGCGTTGCCACAAGACATCATCAATCAAACAGCTGCGCTCTATGAAAGAATGTTTGAGCGATTGACCGGCGAGAGATTTTAGTCAATCGTGGGAGCGCATCAGAATTCCCATGCCACGCTTTTCTGCTGTTTTCAGCATGATTAACAGATGCCGAACAACATCTCGAACTCCACCATCAAATTCCTCGTTCTTCGAGACCTTCCAAGCGGATTTCTGTAGATATAAACGCAGAATCGTGACCTCGTCTGTGGTCAACCAACCGTGTAGAGACAAGCCTCCAAAACCAATACTCAACATGTCATGCCCCCGGGTTTCTTTTCGCAGCCCCCCGTCTAGTTGTCTGAGGAGTTGACTGCCCTCATCATCTTCTGTCGCGGGGATGAGAAAAGCACGAAGGTATCCAATTGCATTTCCATCATTGGTCGGAAATCGCCCAAGTCGATCCATTGAAACACCTTTGTCAAGTGGTTCCGCAGGAGACCCATTCTCTTCGGTTGCCTTCAGTGCAATGAACAAGATCGTCGCATCATCCCATTCAATTCCAGTTCTGCCATTGGATAGAACAACACCTTCCGATTCCAATTTCTTGGCTGTCGAAGGGTGAGTGTTGGAAAGGGTTCCGAACGGGTCGTCCTCGCCATTTCTCACCGAATCAAGCATGTCTGCCAGTTCTGCAGCAGCGAATCCTTGCATGGGGTCGAAGGTGTGAAATGGGGTGATATCCCCTGAATTCAGGGGTTCCAATCAATTCCCTCCCAGTCGATCTCGATGTTCACGTAGACGCTGAAGGCGGGCTTCAAAATCATCCAATGGGATGGGCACTTCTTCCGGCTCGACATCCATCTCATTCGGCTCTGCTTCGTCTTCCACCCATGATTCGATCATCCCTTGCCCGTCTTCATCTCCACCTTCGATGTGGATGTCTCCATCTTCATCGAGTGGACCCCTTGTCGATTTCTTTGATTTCGACGGCGCTCTCTTTCGAATTCTCTGACGTGTTTCCACTCGTCTCTCTCCAGAATCAGGTCGAATCATGCCGAGTAGACCCATGGCGAAGAAGACGACGACCAGACTTCCGAGAAGCATGGCATAGTCCAAACCATCACTGAGTGTCGCGATTCCGGCAGGCAAGACAATGAAATTCATATCGTCTCCATCGACATTGTCTTCATCCCATGGAGCATCACATTTCAATTCAAGGTCGATTGTTGTACCAACGGGAAGATTCGGTCTTTCGATGGTAATTTGTGGGGCCAATTCGCCGCTAACGTCGACTCGATGGAGAGATTCCCAATTGCCAGCGCTGAGGTGAATGTAACAGATTGCATCTGACAATTTTGATTGATTCTGTCGGGTGATTGAGATGACAATTTCTTGTCCCCCTGAATCCTCTCGTAATTCTACAGCAGTGATTCCCAGATTCCAATTCGTATCACGAATCATCACGGTTCGTGAGGATTCGGCAATCAAACCACCATTCCCATCAAGCAAGGTGGCTTTGAGAGTGTGTTCACCCGGTGCTGGATTCCACGTTGCAGCAGAGAGATTTATCGCACTGAGTGTGGTATTTGCCATCAAATGTCCTGACCCATAATCGATCACCACTCCGGTTTCATCGCGCAATATGACTGTCCAATCAATTTCTGTTGTATCATTGTGAATGGTACAAGTGGCCTGAGGGTTGGAGTTCAATGAATTCACAGTGCAACTTCCCATGCGGGTGGGAGGGTCGCGAACGCGCGCCCAGTAGTCCAGTAGCACCCCGTCTACACTGAGTTGTCCATCCGAATCCATAATGGGGACTGTCCAGAGCCAGCCCCCCTCATCTGATTCAGAAAGCGTGGTCCCTCCTTGCTGTACAGTATTGACCTCAAATCCAGGATTGAAATCAAGATCCAATACGTCTCCAGACGTTCCAAACAGCACTGGACTGGTTGCCCACGAACGATTGCTTTGTGTGAGGGTGAGGGTCACTTCCCGTTGTGTCCCACTCTCATCAACAGTCCGCAATGTGACGCTGGTACCATAACCACTCTGATTGGAATTCGGAGGGATTGCAGAAAGAGGTACACCCGAACTTTCACCCACTCCCAAACTCACTTGATTGGGGCCAGAAAGTGTCCAACCATCGGGCAACCCGAGAATTTCAATGGCAATTGTTGTGGGGGCATTGCCCAGATTGGAGAGCATCGCCAATGGCAATCCACCCGTATCCGAAATGACCCATTCCTCATCTTGTGTCAGCGCATAATCGTGCCACGCAGCTACGCGCAAAGGCAGTGT
>CAXEUI010000214.1:0-2707 GCA_963999335.1 uncultured Candidatus Poseidoniales archaeon | reverse complement strand
GTACCGGTATAAACATTTGAATCAACCAATTCGCCCCAACTTATGCCCCCCGGTTCAGGGAAAAATGACTGACTGATATACCAGCAATCTGCTGTTTGATTAAGCCAATTCCCATCCGCACTAAGCCTCCCAATTACAAGGCATTCGTATGAAGTATGTTGGGGTGGAGATGAAAGTGTAGAAAGTGTAGTGTTCCCAAACGTTGGTTCTTCTCCACTTCTACCGGCAACCCAAATTTCTCCATCGGAACGAATTTCGACACCATAAACACAGTCCAAAAAGGAAGTAGTCATCGAATGCCAACCATTCGCCCAAATGACATTATTCTCAGAATCTAGTTTAGCGACAAAGCCAGCATGCTTAGGTGTTGAGAATGTGCCGAGCCCAATTCCATTGAAAGAACAACCCGCGATGATAACTGAACCATCATCTAATGTTTCAATGACCTCAATACGTGATTCCTCACCCACAAGTAACTGATAGTGATTGGTCACTTGCCAAGGATTCTGTTCACCCGAACTAGAAGATTCAAGCTCATTAATATCTGACAATTCGCTATGGAATTGAGAAAATGGAGAAAATAGAGCCGCAAACAGGAGGAAGGTGAGAGTCAATGGTAGCGCTCGACCCATGCCTAGGGCATGGGGGTAGACGAATTAACCGATTCGGGTAAGAAATCCCGCTTAATGTTCCAATTCAGCGTCGTCCATCGCTTCCTCGGGCAAGGAGTCCTCACGCAGGTTCTGCAACTGCATGAAGAGGACGATGGCTGCAGCAATCGAGAGGATGAGAAGGAAAGATAGTCCACCCACAATCATGCCCATGGTGAAGAATTCTGAGTCCTCCACCACAGGAGCCTTCTCAGCCCCCATGATGTGTAGATGAGTGACGACATTGGCGCTAGAGTTGGTCCCATCTAGGGCGCGAACCATCAGCGTCTGATTGCCCTCAATGGTGTTGCCTGGCAAATACTTGAGGCGATCGACAAACATGTCATGCTCGATTTCAAACGAGGAATCGCCCGGCTCGTAGCCTTCCAAATCCATCCACTCATCTCGCATGTCCCAAGTGCGCCACTGAACCTTTTCAGCCGCACCATCAATGGTGAATGTAATCGATTGACCTTGACCCACATGGACCTTGTTGTCACCCATGATTGAAGTTGAGAGATTGACCGCAACGGTGTCTGTAAATCCATACACCTGATTGGCCGCTTCCATGACTGCAGGATGAGCTCGAACTTCGCCGTGTCCATACACGTTGTTTTGGCGTGGTTTGACGGTTAAATCCTCAGCACACGGCTCGTTGGCACCGGCGTGGTGACACTGGCGATATTCGGCAGTTTCCTGCATGATATTGCGCACATCAAAGGGCGAAAGTTCGGGATTTGCCTGATACATTAGTGCCGCAACTCCAGCCGCACCCGGTGTGGCCATACTGGTACCCGACATACCGGTGTAGCCCGTCACTGAATTGGCTTCAACGGACATCACACTGGATCCCACAAAGGCGATGTTTGGCTTGATTCGACCCTCTTCGGTCGGACCTTGACTGGAGTAGATTGCAATTCCGGGAGCCTCACCCTTGTCGAGCGCCCCCACGGTGATGACATCTTCCGCACTACCGGGTGTACCAATTTGAGCCGAGACACCATTGTTACCTGCTGCGATGAACAGTGCGATACCGGCACGAGCCATTTCGTTGGCCATGCGCGCAACACTCTCATCTTCGGAACTGGTCAATTCGATGACCCCGAATCCACCCAGACTCATGCTTGCTGCACGGATGTTGAAATCGTGGCGTTTCTCAACGGTCCATTCCATTCCCATCATGACACCCGCGAATGAGCCGGAGCCACCACCGTCGAGAACCTTGACACCGACCAATTGAGCCTGTGGAGCCATGCCTGTGTGCTCGTATGTGGGCGCGCCCGTACCGGCAGTGGTGCCTGCACAGTGAGATCCGTGGCCGTGGTCATCGTAAGGGAACACTTCGGTGCCGTTGGTTGAACCCGCATTGTTGACCACATCATAGAAAGCGATAATCTTCGGATCATTGGTCGAATTGTCATCGTCCATATCATCCAGGCCAACGTGAGTACCATCAATGCCCGTATCGATGATGGCAACAACACTGCCTGCTCCATCATATCCAGTCGCCTCATAGACATCCCACACACCGTGGGTATCCTTGACGTCAGAGTTGGCAATCTCCATGATGCCATCCAATTCGACCATGACCACGCCGGGCAGCACAGAGAGAGCCTCGATGCGCTCGACGGGAACAGAACCGGCGATGCTGTCAATCAGGTGGAATGTGTGGTAGTGGACGAAATCGACCTCTTCCTCCAGAAGCATCTCATCTTGCGAAGTCGGCAGATGATCAAAATCAACGATGACGCCAATGCGGTCGTCTTCGTCAATGAACTCATCAGAGAAAATCTCAATCGCAATCCAAATGTTGTCCTGTATCCCATCCTTGTCCTTGTCCATCAGCGTGTCTTCCCACCAAGGAACCTCGTCAGATTGTCCGACTGGGACCGGTGTTGCGGCAGCCAGCATGGGCAAGAGGAATAGGCCAATTGCTGCAATCGCAAGTATGGCACGATGACGTTCAGGAGACATGCTATCACCCTACGGGTGAATACTCTGATTATTCAACCAAACGGTCCCACGGGAATGGGTTCCATTGAAGGACTCAGGGGGGA
>CAXEUI010000213.1:0-2715 GCA_963999335.1 uncultured Candidatus Poseidoniales archaeon | reverse complement strand
CCTGGAACATCCCCGGCCATGACGTGAGTCCAACCGCTGCCCCTCTAAAGGGGCAGCGGTGTTAGAATCAAGCAAGGCGCCAAAGGTCGAGGCGCGGGCACCAGAGCGTGCCCCGCTGGCGCAAAGTCGAGAGAATTCGATCCACGGTGTCTTCATCGAAACTTTGTTCTGCTGCCGCATTGTAGATGTCAGTCGTTCCGCATTCTCCACCCAATTCCCTGATGAGATTTCGAACGATGGAATGAATCATTCGCTCAGCACTCTGGGCCTTCTTGGGGATTCCCGAATAGTCATCTGTGTTGAGATCCGCTTCGTCTCTAAGATATCTCCACAATTTATCCATGGCAATGGATTCCTGCGCATCTTCCTCTGTCACATCTTTGCGCAGGAACAACCTTGCCCTTGCTTCAGCCATGCGGAGGGTGCCTTCAATGGAACGGGCTGTCAAGGAAACGAATCCAAGGTCATTGTGACCCACCTTTCGCTGATGGGTGTAATAATCAACCAGAATCTTCCTAGGTTCATCATCACATTTTGGATAGAAATTTCTCTTACAATAGGCGACATATTTCTGGACGAAATCACTTGTTAGAATCTCTTCTCCGTCGACATTACGAGAGTATATCTTTCCTTTTTGAGTATCTATTGGCTCGACCTCTTCACCACTTTCAATCAGATGCTCGGGGATTCCCAATCGCTTCATTCGAATGATGTGTTCACCAATTTTTCGATCTCTGCTCTCAATCACATCGTCCTTGATCATCCATACGATATCAAAACGAGTAATCAATGGTTGGGAAAGATCGATTTGGTTGACGAGATACGTTGATTTATCGTCCTCCCTCACCGGCACCAATCTTCCTCCATTCGCTTCATTTGGATTTGCAGCCGCCAATACAGCACAGCGCGTCGGCATTGTCGCACTGACACCGCCCTTGTTGATGTTGATGCGTTGTTGCTCCATCGCTTCGTGCATTGCACCTCGATCTTCACTTGACATCTTATCGAATTCATCTACGGCACAAAGACCCATGTCTGCCAAGACAAGGGCCCCGGCTTCCAGAGAGAAGCGGCCATCGCTGAATGCGTCTCTGACTGCAGCTGCAGTGAGACCTGCAGCACTTGTTCCACCACCGGTTGTAAAGCGACCCCGAGGGGAGATCGTTGCCATGAACGATAACAACTGGGATTTGGCCACACCAGGATCTCCGAGTAACAATATGTGGATGTCTCCGCGGGTTCGCGTGCCGTCGCTGAACTTCCTTGAAACGCCACCAAATAATTGTAAAACGAGAGATTTCTTGATGAAATTCATCATTTTATCACCAACGATGATTGAAGGGGCCATTGAACGAACGAAGAGTTCCGTCAAATCGTCCCTTTGAGATATCTTCTGAATCTCTTCGATTTCTTCAGGTGTGATTCTAACTTCTTCCAATGGGATGTTTTTGTGTTCACTTGAATGCAACGAGATGTATACATCAAACATGGGTGTCTTCGATCCACCACGCTTCAGTGTCCGGACATAGGGAATACCATTGATTCTGACGCGTTCACCTGGAATGTGTTTTCCAGCCAATTCGGCTTCTGCAAGAACACTGAGGCGAACAGGTTGTGAGCCGGGCTTCACATTCTCAGGAAGTTCTTGGACCTCAATCCATTGATTATCGATCATTGTCGAATCTTCCCATCTTAGATCAAAGCGGGTCTGTCCGCCTACACGTCTTCGACCACAGCCACCCGTCTCTGGACATTCCAATGGCTCAATCAATTCCAATTCATTGGGTTGGGGAATTTCAATCGTGTTCCCGCAGGTCGTACAGGTGAAGATTGCATTGTAGATTCGAGGTTTGAGTTCGCTGACCTTGGTGACAATGACTTCTGAGGAAGTGAATGTCTCGACCTCCTCGCTGCTGATATCACGGAGTTTATGCAGTGCATCGGGGGGGAGTCCAATCACGCGAATCCGGGGGTCTGCTTCGTATCCTGATTCACGGCACAGTGTGGACAATACAGTGTCGGCATATCGAAGGGTGGCTCGTGGATGTTCAAGAATCAACTCAGCGAACTCGGTGTTCGAGAAGTCGTTGAGGACTCGTCGGGGAATGCCGGTGCAGCGATAGCAGCCTACAGCGCGAAAGCTGAGATTGCCTGCACAATCCACTGCCCTGCGTCCGCATCGAAGGGGAAACTCACACAGATCTCAACCTGCGGCGCGAACCTGAAGTTAATCGAAGGAAACCGCGTGGCAACAACGAAGGCTGTTCTCTACGCCGCGAAGAGTACTTATTATGCTTCCCACAATTGGAATCCGTTTTTTTTGGAGGGAACAAAGACAGTCGCATTTGAGATTGCTGAGCAACTTGGCTGGAAAGCGCCGGATCATATTATCGCCCCAGCAGCCGGTGGATCGTTGGTTACCAAAATGGCTAAGGCACGCCACGAATTTGAGATGATGGAGTTGATTGAGGATGGGGCCCACACAAGAATTCATGTCGCTCAGGCTGAGGGATGTGCTCCAATTGTAAACGCTCTGAAAGAAGGTAGTGCGTTCTTTAAACCAGTGAAACCTGATACTATCGCTAAAGGCGATACTGTCTTTGCTGGAAGCATCAATCTCGATGGTGTAATCGAGGTTGAAACCACAAAAGAATTTAAGGATAGTTCCATCGCAAGAATTCTGGATATGGTACAGAATGCAACCGCCAGAAAATC
>CAXEUI010000212.1:0-2783 GCA_963999335.1 uncultured Candidatus Poseidoniales archaeon | reverse complement strand
CGGGATCGCGCTGCCGGCGAGAGCCGGCGAGCATTTGGCGGAGCGGGCGGGCGACCGGGGGCTGGGGCGGAGTACGGCGCCGATTGTAATGATCGAATATTATTCTCTCGATTGTCCGCACTGTGCGGCGTTTCATCTCGATGCGTTTCCAAAGCTGAAAGCAGAATTTATCGATACCGGCAAAGTACGCTTTGTGTTCCGCGATTTCCCGCTGTCCTGGGCGGCGCTGGAAGCAGCGATCATGACCCATTGCGCGCAACGCGAGCGCTATTTCGACATGCAGAACGCATTGCTGAGAACAGTCGAACAGTGGAGCAAGGCGGAAGAAGCCTGTCGCGATGCGGCAACTTCCCTAGGTGTCCCATTCATCGAGGAAGAGGGCGAGGCTGCCTTCTATGGGCCCAAGATTGACTTCGTGGTCCGAGATGTGATTGGACGCGAATGGCAGTTGGGTACTGTTCAGGTGGATTACAATCTGCCAGAGCGTTTTGATCTCACCTACACTGGTGCGGATGGAGGGAAGCACCGTCCTGTGATGATTCATCGCGCCCCATTTGGTAGCATGGAGCGATTCTGCGGAGTCCTGATTGAGCACTTCGCTGGAAAATTCCCCACTTGGTTGAGTCCCACTCAAGTCCACATCCTGACCATTTCAGAGAAGCATCAGGTGTATGCTGACGAAGTCGCACAGGCACTGAAGGGCGCAGATGTGCGCGTAGAGATGGATGACAGTGACAACACCATCGGCAAGAAGATTCGAATGCACCGCGCCATGCAACCCGCGTACATGCTAATCATCGGGGATGAGGAGACAGCAAACGGCACCGTCAGCGTTCGAAACCGAGCAGGAGATCAATCCAATGGCATGGCTCTGGCTGACTTTATCGCAGGCATCCAGTCTGAGATTGCCAGCCGTTCAGCAGACACATCCATTGTACAGAGTGAGTAAGCATTCAAGAAGGAACACAGCACCAATGATAGTAGGGGTAGCACCATGTCAAGAGAAAATTCTGTTCGCAGTAGTCTTTTTGGCATCATTTTGATGCTCTCTGTCGCGCTTTCGCCCCTCGCATCCGCCCAGCAGAGCGGTGTTTCTGCCACGATTCTCACCGAATGGGTCGATGACGGCAATGACAACATCACCCACGGATACCGAATCGTTCTGAGTGAATCTCTCTCTTTTTCCGAACTCGCTGAACTCGCGGTCACCATCACTCACGAAGATGTCGAAGGCAACACCATCGGTGACTGGGCTCTAGATTGGACGGGTGGGAACAACACAGAATTGAGTCTCACTCTCAACACGACGTTGAATTGGAAGGACGAGATTACCGTTGAGGTTTGGCAGACCGATTGTTGCTCACCCGCCTCCCTCATCGGCTCCCGCACCATCCAGGTCACAATCTGGAATGAGCCACTTTCGGACCACGAAATCACGCGCGTGACGAATTGGAATCTGATTCAGAATTCGGTGAATTTCACCGAGAGCGAGTCATGGGATTTGACCTTCATCGGACAGGGCTGGCAGCAGAGGACCGGTGACATCCTCGAATCCAATGAACTCGGTTCGGGCACACTCTCCATCGAGGAATCCACGGAGGGTGGCACCGGCACGGTCGCCATCCTGCTCTGGTTGGACACCGTCTGGTTGAATGAGACCGTCAATGGCATGGATCTGCAGAGCCAGGTCTTTGAGATGCGAGGCAATGGTACGATTGCCGTCAACAACAGTGATGATGGTGTCAATTCTGAAATCTTCGGCAATGTGGTGAATTCCTACATCATTCGAAGTTTGAACCAAGGCATCGTCGAGGAGCAATTGCGCCTTGAAGCCAACGGGGGCATCCACCTGTTTTCAGAAGGTGGTGGTGAGACGATGGAAGCCAATGGAACGCTCGCCCTGCTTCTAATCGAGACCCATGACCTCGATGGACAGAGAATCCTTTCGAACACTGAATTTGAGGGCACAGCGGACATGGAGATTCATGGTGAAGATTACGATATGGACCTAGACATCAACCAGATTATCAATCGCGAGCGGTGGGAGAACGGTCAATTCCATTCCTCTCTCAATCGCATTCAGGGAGATGGCGCATTCGACTTCACCGATCAGGAAGAGAACAGTTCGATGACGGTCAATGCGACTGTATACGAGATTTTCACAGAATCTGTTGATGGCATGAAGACCGGCGACAAACTCCACGTCGATGGGACGTTCTCTGGGGATGTCAACGGTGACTTCGGGATCATGCGAGACATCGTCGCCACCGACCATTCCCAAGAGAATGCCACCGGTGTCGCATTCACGACGAATGTCATTTTCACCGAATCTTGGTTGAATCTGTCCGGTATCGGCAACAATCCGTTTGACATGGAAGCCGCACACAACAAGACATGGGATTACGAGGTCCCTCAAGATCATTGGGAGAACCGCACGGTTCGCCTCCGCTGGGATTCGATGGAAGGAGGTGAACCTTCGGAAGGTGACGAATTCCCCGAGCGCAGCCCCATTCAGATTGACCTAGAGGCTCCTGAAGCCAACAGCACGCTCGGTGATGTCGACATCACACGCGAAACAGGTCTGGCTCCTGCAGGTCTGATGATTGGAGATCGCGTGGACCTGCTGGGTTCCGAATTGATGCATCTCAGCGTCACAGCGACAAGCACAGGGACCGTGGTGCGCGATGGCCACACCATTCCGGTCACGTTCTGGAACGGTGTGTATGGTGGCGATGGTCAGGCCACGGGTGCCGTCATCAGCGAAGGGCTTCTCTCTGGTTTGA
>CAXEUI010000211.1:0-2784 GCA_963999335.1 uncultured Candidatus Poseidoniales archaeon | reverse complement strand
GACCGAAAAGAACGGGTATCTTTCACCCCTGCGGGTAACATGGACAGTGATTGGTCTGAGTTCGACATCGCATGCATGAGGCGTGCGCTGGAACTCGCCGAGCACGGACGTGGACAAGTGGCTCCAAATCCTCCGGTCGGATGTGTTCTGGTTCGAGAGGGTAAAATCATCGCTGAAGGGTGGCATGATCACCTCGGTGATCTCCATGCTGAACAAGCTGCAATCGCAGATGCCGAAGAGCAAAGCGTGGCAACGGAGGGTTGTACGGCTTATGTCACGTTGGAACCCTGCAACCACTTCGGGCGAACCCCACCTTGCACCCAAGCATTGCTCTGGGCGGGTGTCGGCGAAGTCATCGTCGCATCAAGGGACCCAAACCCAACTGTTCGTGGTGAAGGAATTCAAGTTCTACTGGATGCTGGAATCACAGTTCGCGAAGGACTTCTCAATGACGATGCCCAGACTCAAATGCAGGCCTTCATGCACTGGTGCGAGTGTAAACGACCTTTGGTCACGCTCAAGGCTGCGATGGATGCAAACGGCGTGGTGGATGGGGAAGTTCCAGGGCGATTCACCTCCGAAGAGAGTCTAGATGCTGCGCATCGTTTGAGGCGACAGTGTGATGCCATATTGGTCGGCGTGAACACAATTATTCGTGACAACCCCACTCTCAACATTCGACGTGTGCCTCTTGGAAAGAGGGCACAGCCATTGCGCATCGTTCTCGATAGAAGGCTCAGAATTCCAATGGATGCAGCAGTATTGACTGACGGACAAGAGACTGTACTGGTTCACATTGAACAGGATTTGAGAGGGGTTGCCTTGCCGGCCGGAGATGGAGGTGCGGACCTGACGGCTCTTTTGGATCATCTGGGTGACCGAGGAATACAGGAATTACTGGTCGAAGGGGGGCCCATCGTTTGGAAACATTTCCTCGATGAAGAACTCGTGGACCGCGCAATCATCATCCAGTCTACAACCGAACTGGGAGATGGACCTGAGAGTGGACTCAATGAGAATAATCTCATGAACGCGGGCCTAGAAATCATCGACAATCTCGATTGGGGGGGCGATTCAGTCACCCTTTGGAGTCGACCGAATCTGTCTTGGCCGACTCAAGATTGGCCCTGAAGTTCGGAATCCAGTTGCTTCAACATCAACAATAACGCAGGGGATGCCTCTGGGAAATCGTCTCTATATGGACAAAGGGAATCGAGAAATGCCTCGTCATCCGCATTCAGAATCAAGGGATAGGTACGACAGCCAATGGGACGATTTGCATAGATTGAACAGGTGCCCGGTGCTTGGGGGTCGTCAGATTCAGTATCGAGAAACACACAGGCTGCGGTAGATGAATCATTCAGAAGGATGCGGATTCCTGATTCTTCCTTACTGAATTGATTGGGGTGCTGACCGGTTGTTGTTGCAATTCGGAGAACATCGCTTGGAGAGAGCGGCATCTCCGTTTCTCGACAGCAGAAACTGCATCCTTTTTCGAGGCAAGGAGAGGTCGACCATGTCCCCATTGTGGTCCCCTCAACCTTCCGACGATTTGAAGGAGGAGGTGCGTCCAGAGTGATAACGGGCGGTTAGGGTAGTCTGGATATCCTGACGGGCTTCGGACCCGTCGACGCGGGTTCGAATCCTGCACCGCCCACTCTGACTAGGCCCTGTTTGCATGAATGAGCATTCTCGCGAGGCTACGATGAACACGAATGGGTGTTGTTGAATCGATTCTCCAACCCGATTTAGCAAAGGCATCAGAAATTTCTACCCATGATTTTCCGAAGGATTGGCCCTCATCAATTGGTTCAGAGAACGCACTCGGCGGCCATGGGATGAGTGTGACCAGATTCGCTTGGTCAGAGGCCACAGAACTGCATGATGAGAGGGCTCCTTCTAGCAATTCGAAACCGTCGGCCGATTTCCAAGCGTTTCGCCCGTACGGTGGATCGAAGACGAAACCATCGAAAGGCCCTTTCCATATCTCTGACAACTCAAGTGCGGAGCCGTTTCGAATCTCAAAATTTCCTTTTCCACCTCTTTCCTGTGCCCAAGCAGCGTTCTCACGCGTCCCGGTGACCATTGGCCAAGCAAGGTCACTTCCACAACAATCGATTCCGCAGAGGATACCTTCGACAATCAGGCCGCCAGTACCGCAGAACGGATCGAGAAGGCGGCCGCCTTCAGGGCAGGCTAGATTGACCATGGCACGCGCGAGTTTGGGGTCCAGACTGACCGGTTTGAAGAATGGGCGATTGGGTGCTGTTCTCTTGGCCCAATCATCACCATCATGGATGGTCATGCCCCAAGCAACAACAGGTTCTGCCTCAAATTCATGTGGATGAGCCGAACGATGGGATGGAGCGAGAAGATGAACGCGGAGGGTGATATCTGGATTGGTCAGGTCAATTTTCCTTCCAACTTCAACCAGTTTACCACCAATTTCACCAGCAATCTCTCGGCCCGACCAGCCTTCGATCTTCTCTCCAGTCCGACTTGATCTAACCGCAACGGAGCCTCCCTGATTCAAAGAAAGAAATGCCTTGGCCACGGTTTCGATGGCATTGTCAACTGGAACAATGCCACCCGGACTCAACACTTCAGAAATCAAACTTGAACGGGAAATCAATCGCGGCGCATCAGATGCATCACAAACGAGGGCATGAGCATGGACGAACTCAAAGGATTCAAGCAACTGCGCCGCTTCTAGTCGAAATAGACTCGGGTGCCAACCCGCTCCAATCACCACTGAATTCGTCATTTCCTGTTGCCCTCTCTTAC
>CAXEUI010000210.1:0-2791 GCA_963999335.1 uncultured Candidatus Poseidoniales archaeon | reverse complement strand
TCTCGCACTTCTCGCAGTCTCAGTCCACCCTGAAGCCATCATCGCAGGCATCGAAGCCTATCTCGAGCCGCTGATGAACGAGGATATTGACAACATGACACCGATGCAGAAGTTGGTTGTCGGATTTATCATCCAAGATGTTGAGATTGTTGATACTGATGGGGATGAAATGCCAGATGAGTTCATCTGGGAATACGAGCAACTCATGGAGACCCCTGAGGGTCAAGCATGGACGGCCAACATGGAATCCGGTGATTCATGGGTCAACGATGTATTCGATGATTTCAATTCTCTTCCAGAGGACTGTTTTGAACACCTCATGAATTCGTTCCAGGATCCCGCGTGGGAATCTGCAGGACAAGTGCTCGGCGACTTCGGTTCATGGATGGCCAACGCCTCCGGCGGCGAGCGGAACAGCGAATGGTATCCCGAAGAGGCCGAGGAAGCGGGCTCAACATCAGAGCCCACAGTCATCATCTTTGAGGAATTGTACGATGTTGAGACCACTGAGTACAATCCTCACGTGCTTGACTTGGGCATCTACATGCGCTACGATGGTCCTGACGATGCGGACGATGAAAAGTATCCAGAATCGTTTACGATGACAATGACCGATTCCTCAGGAATACATGTTGTATCCACTGAGTTGATGCAGAGAGACAACGATCGTCACTCATACGTAGGTCGTTTGACCGCTGATTCAATCTCTGATACAATTTGGTCATTCAATCAACCGATGGAAAACTACGCCTACGCAGATGAAGTCTGGAACGCAAGAATCGAGGTGGAGTCGCTTCGACCAAGCATGCTTGAAGCACTGATTTACGAGGGCGTTGATGAGACATTCATCGGTTCCGCCCTTGGTGTTCTAGTGGACCAAGATGAAACCATGTCAGTGGATTCGACATTCTCAGTGAATGCGTTGTCGTACGATGCGTACGGTCCTGTGAGTGGTGCAGAGGTGGATATTGCAATCCTACGCGTGTCGCCACAGAAGGCGATGGAAGCCATTGAGACACTATCTCCAGAGGGTGGTGTGGACATTACAAGCGGTTCCACAAACATCGTTGCTCAATACACGGGTGAAGACCTTGAGGGGAATGTCAATGGTATCATCGCAGAATTCAGCGGCAATGACCACAGAGAGGGTCACGAACACCCGCAAGCCGTACAAAATGGACAAAATGGTGCTACAACAGGTACGGATTGGGAAGATATCGAACGTTCTGGCCTCGGTAGCACCTGGGGCGCAAGCCACAGTGACGCCCTACCTGAAGAAGGTGGATTGGCTGACGTGATTACAACTGGGACCACTGAATCCGGACTTGAATTCGAAATCATGCAGCAGGTACCCCTGCCCGGTACAGCAGGATGCGCTCGAACAGAAGCCAGTGGTGGGGGCGAGTGGGCCAACATTGGATGGAGATATGCAAATTTCGAATACTGGGACGATGAGAATGAAGAACAAGTGTCCTACGAAAAACCAGACCTCGATACACTATCGATTAACTGGGGCGATGGAACTTCCTATGATTACACCTACGGGGAGAACGATGATTATCGCGAAGACGGGTGGGAGAGTCATTCCTACCAGAATCACGGCGACTATTACATTGACATCTCGTACACGCCTGTCGATGGATACAGTACAGTCTCTCACCACCTCACTTACGTCTATTCTGAGACAGAAGATTCAGGATTCAGAGTCTACGAGGATGATGAATCCTACACGACGGGATGGACGGAGATTGGATGGTGCGATCTAAATAACGATGAATCAGCCATGCCCAACCCCGGAATTATTGATGCCTTCCTTACCGATGGTCCGTTCGAAGTGATGGACGAACAGATTTTCACCTCAGGTGCAGATGGTGGTGTGACCATGACGGCCACACCCACTCTGCCGGGCGCATACATGAGTGTGGTCCAGACCAAATATGTTCGAGATGGCGTCGAATTGATTGGAGTCGGAATGAACGTAGGCGCTGCCACTGAAGCTTCGATTGCACTTTCAGGAATCACCGAACAGACCACGTTTGCTGGAATCCCAGTGTATATTGCCACTCCATCCACAAGCGGGCTGACCACCATTGAGGTCACACCTACGGGAATGGGAGATGAGGATTACACTGCAATGCTGATGTTGATGCCCGTGAATCTTGGGATTGCTTTCCCTGATATCGATGACGATGGATGGGGCGAGCCCCAAGAGTTTGAACTGGAGTTCCAACAGGGTACGACCACACGAAGCCAAGAAGTGTACATCGATGCGCCCTTGACGCTGGTCGTCAGTCTCATCATGGAAGAGGGTGCACTATGGCCCACAGCGATTCAGTTTGGTATGATTCTCAACGATCCAGGGACTTTGACCTTTGACGGCGCACTCGGGCCCGGACAGACCACCAACATCGCACTAGATGCAGATGATGGGGTCGCATCGCGAATCCTCGCGGTAGCCACACCCAAGGTCGGACTCGACCCTGCATCCATCGATCTCTCAGCATTCACTGAACTCGCGTATGGGCTTGTACTTCGTGACAATATACTGGGTTGGGTCAATACAGAAACACAACTAGAAGCCACCTGTGAGGAAGCGGGTGGTTGGATCGAAGAAGGTTGGAACGAGATGGGTCAAATGGAAAGCAATGTCAAAATGGAGTTGAGATCTGATTCGAATGAGTTCGTACATACAAACCCGTATTCACCGAATGCAGTGCTCACTGATGAGGCTGGAAATACTGTACAACCGGTACAAGATTGGGACAAAGAATGGGAGTGGGATGACAATTTC
>CAXEUI010000209.1:0-2803 GCA_963999335.1 uncultured Candidatus Poseidoniales archaeon | reverse complement strand
CTGATTTGGGTGCCAATCACCGGTGAATTGGGCGACAGCACAGATTTGCGCATCACGCTTCCCTCTCCGCATGAGATTCGCTATTCACCTCAGAGCGAGCACATCAGCGGTCTTCCCGATGACTTCGTCATTCACCGTGGCAACATTTCTGTGACGGGCAATGCGACGATTGCCCTGGGGACGAATGTTGCCCCTCTGACGGCATTCCACGCAGATCAGGGTGAACTGCCTTGGGTGTCATTCGGGCCACCCACCCAGATTCTCTCTGATTGTACGGATTCATCGATTTCAGAGCCTGCTGCTCACTTCATTCTACAGGAGGGAAACACAACTTTGCTCGATGTGCATTCAGCCACCATCACCATCGATTCGATGTTCCTGAATATCTCAGCGAGTACCTGGTTGAATCTGACCCTTGAATGCACAGACCCACAAGGATTGGTGGGCAATCATTCGATGGAGGTCTACATCGATGGAATTCTACCCACGCGCACCTTGCAGATGCAGTATCTTCATCCTGACGACAGCGAACCTGTCGATGTCGACCACGGCAATGAGGGCATTTCGCTTCCCTCGGGTGCTGTCCTCTCCGGCGCCGTGCAGGCCGGAGATGATTCAGCCCCTCCAGTGGATATTGAGTGGACCAGCAACAAGAGCAGTGGTTGGATTCAACTGGGCATTGGAAATCACGCATGGAACGATATTTTCGTGCAGGGTGCCCACATCAATGGGCAGCATTTGAGCATCGAAGACCGACATTTGTCTAAACCGCTGACTGTGTACAGTCTGCAACTGAATATCACAGACGCGGCAGGGAATGTATTGACTCAAGATTGGGATGTCACCGTCACCGACCGAACGGTTCCGAGACCTCGGCCGGCTCTCAGCATCGACGGCAATCATTACGGCGATCTCAATCACCCTATCGAGGGTGCATCCCCGATTGATGTCAATCTGAATGAGTCATGGGATGACATCGATGCGATTACACAGCTCACATGGACGGTGGAATTGAATGGCGAACCGCTTGATGTGGGGACCTCATGGGCGGATGTCCAATCGTTCACACTCCCAGATTTACTCACGGGTCGACACACCATGGTGGTCAATGCCACCGATTCATCGGGCAACACTGGAACGCATTCGATGATGTTCGTTGTCGAGCCACGCATCGGCGCATTCTATCGAATCACCGAAGTGGTCAAGGTCGGGGATGGCGGCCCTGGAGACCCCGGTGCATTGGATGTCACACTGGAGAACGATGGACAGGGCGAATCGCATTTCCGTTTGTGTTACCTGACGGATTGCACGACTGAATTGACAGGTGTTGAAGCAAGTGTGGATGGCCCTGGTCAGATGACGCATCGGATCACGGTCACGGAATGGGCTTCAGGCGAAGTCATTGTGAGAATCGAATTCCCGGACAATACGACCAGCGAACATCAGACTGGTTTGCTCGTGCAGTCTGAGATGACGCCATTGATGTGGGTGCTGCTTGCGCTTCCACCACTCGCGGGACTCGTGGCGTTGTGGCGTCTGAAGCGCCAACCTGAAGATGACGCCACATGAGGGCGCATCTCTCTTAGAGGAGGGCTGCATCGCCGTAGGCGATGGAGAACCTAGAGAACCCCTCAGCGCGCATCGATGTTGAGATTGCCGAACAGAAGGCAAGGGTGACCAGTCTTGCTTTGGCCTGTGCCTTGGCGACCATCGCGAGTGCGGCTTGGTACATGTGGCCCGCGCTGGATGGCGATGCGGTTCTGTTCAATCGCTTGGGGGCGGTTGGATTGCTCCTCTCAGCATCACTGTTGCTACAGGATCTTGCCGAGCCTGACGCGCGCGCGCGGGGGCGCTTGGGTGCGGTCAGCAGCCTTGCTTGGCCTGCGCTCGCCGTTCTTGGTGTTGAGTTGATGACCACCACCGGCACGGTTCGAATCGGCCATGGTCTCATGTTCATCATCGCTGGAGCCTGTTTACTCCAGTCACGAGAATTTCTGCGGGGCAATCTGGATGCACAGCGATTTCGTGGCATCATGACCTTGGGAGGCACCACGATTGGTGGTGCATTGATGCTCTCATCTCAATTCGAACGGGAGCCGATGATTGTCGCTTGTGCGGTTTTGGGATTGGGCCTTGTCTCTGCGGCAATGGACCTGTTCGGCGGAGATGTGGACCGCACGGAGCGCAAGCGCTTCGCTCGAACCCTGGATACGCTTGAACTTCAAATTCTCAAACTTCAGTCCGAAGGCGTGAGTCTGGATCAGGCATCCAGCCTCTGCCGCAACGCCTCTGAAGTCGGTTACAAGGATCCTGAACTCGGATTCAGAATCCTCGAGGAAGCCGAAGAAGACATCGAACGAACCTTGGCCCTTGCCGAGGACATCTCTGAGATTCGCGATGTCTGCGCCGCATCCGTTGTGGAAGCATCTGAAATCGCACGGACAGCCAAGAAACCACAGCGCAGCATGGATGCCGGAGATCGCGAGCGTGATTTGGGCAGCCTACGAGAAGCGGAGATGCTGTATCGCCGCGCCAAGAAACTCGCATTGAACATCATCGAGCACTGGACTGCTGCTGAGGAGCAGATTGTCGAATCGAGTCAATTGATTGCAGACCTAGAAGGCAGTCAGCATCAGCAACTCCATGAATTGCTGATTGAAGCCAAGGAAGCCTTGGCCAAGGAAGATTGTGTGCTGGCACTTGAGATTGCAAGTACCATCCCTGACCATGTCGCCAATCTGGGTGAAGCCAGTGAAGGGGCCGATGAAGCATACCAAGAGGCTGTGAAGATTATGGAGGAGAG
>CAXEUI010000208.1:0-2825 GCA_963999335.1 uncultured Candidatus Poseidoniales archaeon | reverse complement strand
GACGCTCCTCCTTCGTAGAACCACTCCAGCTCATGGGCGCGCAGTGTGAAGACGCCGCGCAGCACGATCTCCGACACCGACGAGGGGTGCGCCTCGGCGTAGGCGAGCGCGAGCGCGCTGCCCCAGGACCCGCCGAAGACCATCCACTTCTCGATCGCGAGATTGCGGCGCAACAACTCCAGATCGGCCACCAGGTGCCACGTCGTGTTGTGCCGCAGGTCGCCGTCGGCATCGGCCGCATGGGGGACCGAGCGCCCGCAGCCGCGCTGGTCGAGGAGGATGATCCGGTACTGCTCGGGGTCGAAGAACCGACGCAGGACGACAAAGCCGAACGTCTCGAAGTGATCGTACTGTTCGTTGCTGAGCACGATGAAGGTCCTTTCGCTCGTCGGGGCAGGATGCTCGGGCAATAATATCGAGTTTGCTCCGGGCTTACAACATCATCGCAGCGCAATCTTGGCCGGCGAGGCCATGCCGGAGGTGAGCATGACAACCATCCGAGAGGTCGAAGAGGCCGGAATCGAGCAAATCGTGGTGGTTTCTTCGCCAAATAAGGCCGCAATCGATGCGGAATTAGCGGGAAGAGGCGTCGAAATCGTGCATCAGATGCAACCGAATGGCTTGGTGGATGCCGTACGTTGTGCGCGAACGCTAACAGGTGATTCGTCCTGTTTGGTGGCACTTCCTGACGTCCTATTCACCGAGGGAAACCCATCAATGATTCTCTGCAACGAATTCGATGGTTCGACACGACTCGCGGTGGTCGAAGCGGCTTCACCATGGGCTGAACACCTCTGTGATACCGGCCGAGTGATTGATCTGGAGGAGGACCGAATCCTCGGAATATCGGATAAACACCCTGATCGAGCCTTTCCATTGGGTGAGATTCGCATCACGGGTCGAGCCATTTGGACGGAAGCATTCTGGGAGGTCGCTGAAGACAACGAAGTGGAAGCATTGCGTGGATTGGCTGCCGAACGAATTCTCAGTGCATCTTTTGTAAAAACGCCATACATTGATGTGGGCCTAACTGTAGGATACGAATATGCTCAATCGATTTTCAATCGATGAGAATTCGTTCTCCAACCTCAGGGATGACATACGATTGTTGGGGGGCTCTACCATGAATCTCATCAACGAATATCTGGGGGTCAACCGTATTGCCAGGGTCCATTCCATAGTGCATCGGCACAATCAATTTGGGGTTCAAGGCGAGTGCTAGATCGACGGCTTCATCATGTCGAAGATTGTCATTTCCATTGATGCAAGCAAAGACCAAATCGTACGAATGGGCCGCATTTTGGAAGGCTTCATGCCAACCGGGATAAGGGCGGCTGTCGCCCATGTGCAGCACGGTCGAATCTTCGTATGTCAACACATAACCCAGATACCACGCACCTTCAGATGTGATGTCCAGTTCTTCATGCGCTGCCGGAACCGCGTGAATCTGAATCCCATCGATTTGAGTGGAATCGGAACCCATCATGGGGATGATGCGATCTTCGGCAATTCCCCAGCCGGTGAGCAGGTCAACCGAGCGATTTGGAACGACGAATCTCAATGAGGGGAAATGAGTGGCCAAGCGGGGTATCGAGATCGGACAGATGTGATCATCGTGCCAGTGGGTACAGAGGACAAGATCGGGCTCTGGATGTTGTTCAGGTTCAAGTGGAAATTCCCCGAGAAGCTTGCCCCATCGATCTCCAGCGAAGAGATCTCTCCACCACGGGTCGATGAGGACGAGGGGGCCGCCTTGGAATCGGACCATCCAGGAGGCTTGAGTGAGCCACCATGCAGCGATTCGAGAGTCGATTGAAGATTGCATCTCTGCCCTGAGAGAATCACCGCGATTCACGGGTTGAGTCCGGGATTGCGGTACCTCCCAGTCGCCCATATCGTGCCCAAGCAGGGCTGGAACTTCAGGTTCACCCTCGCACGAGCACGTCCGCTTGAGGCGAAGCCTCAAGGATGGGAACCACACATCCCCAGACGATGTCTCGGCAGACACAACGCACTGCGTTGTTCGTTCTCACCCTCCTGATCATCACGGGATTGCCGGGTGAACTGGAGTACACTGAAGTCCAGATTGAGGAGCCTCCGGCCTGGCCCGAAGGCAGTGCTGCATACGACAACATGGTCTCGATGACCCAGTTCGGTTATCGCCGTATCGACACCGCAGCCAACGAAAATTCGAGGAATTGGATCGCCAGTGAACTGGAGGCGATGGGTTACGAGGTCGAAAGACAACCGTTCACGACTCAGATGTGTGAGAACTGCGAGAACATCGTCGTCACAATCAATGGAACGTTGGAAGATGATTGGATGGTGATTGGAGCTCACCACGATGCAATTTGCTACTCCCCACCACCGTTGATTGGCCAGACCTATCCCACTTGTAGCAGCAGTGGTGCCTATGACGATGGAACTGGGTCTGGTTCGCTGCTCGAACTGGCCCGAACCTTCTCACAATGGAACGGCACGCCCATGCACACCTGGAAGTTGGCTTGGTGGGACTACGAGGAATGGCAGGGCAGCGGGAGTCCTGAAGGTGGAGGGATGGGGAGTTTGCATTTCGTCGAGGAGCAAATCCCCGACCATGTCAACATCACCTACGTCAATCTCGACATGTTTGCACTCAACTGGCCTGTACCGACACCATTGGCCAGCCAATTGACGGGATGTGATGAGGACTACTGGACACTGTACATGTTCACATCCCCAGTGGACGACTGGTCCTATTACGAAGACAGAGGGCTGGAAGTCACCGACGAGATGCAGTCCGATGCCGAATGGTTCCGGAACTATCTCAAGGAGATTAATTCGAA
>CAXEUI010000207.1:0-2825 GCA_963999335.1 uncultured Candidatus Poseidoniales archaeon | reverse complement strand
TCTTCACTCATCCCCCACGAATCGATCCAGTTCAGTTCTCTGAATCAAGCAGAGTGTAGGAATTGCATCGGTCAATTGTCCATGAATGTCGTCGACAATTCCGGCCGGGTCGATTCCACCACAGGTGAAGCAATCCACGGCCAGAACCCCTTCATCTGCATAGCAATGTGCACTGACATGACTTTCATCGATCAGGACGACCGCAGCGAATCCAAAGGGGCTTTCGATGCCATCAAATTGTGCGACATGTGCGTGAACTTCTCGAGCGCTGGAGCGAGAAATCGCTGCACGCAAGACTGTGAGCATCCATTCACCCTCTCCCGTGAATCCGGTGTAATCCAAGGTGATGTGACGGCCTTTTGGAGTCATGCTTCATCCTCCAATCTGCGTGCAAGATGGGCGGCAATAATCTTGGTCGCCAACATTGCTGCGGTGAATTCAGTCACCTGACGAGTCGGGTCGGGAACAATTTCGTTGACATCCGCCCCCAACCAATTGGCAGCTGGTGCGGATGCGATGGTTTCGATGGTCTCGACAACCTGCCAGAATGCCAGACCACCAGGTACGGGAGTTCCAGTGGTTGGGACATAGGCTGGATCCAAACCGTCGATATCCAAAGTCAACCAGACAGGGCCTTTGATTTCAGAGAGTGTGTTCAACCAATTGAGCCACTTCGCTTCGCCTCCACATGGATTCAATACATCTCTAGCAAGCCAAGAATCGATTCGTCCATCTTCAGTCGCAAATTCCATTTCTTCCCGAGCGAAGGCTCGAATTCCAATTTGCAGAATCTTGCCAACACCGAGGTCTAGTGAGCGACGCGCAGCACAGGCGTGATTATCTGGGTCACCATTGAGTTCATCTCGAAGATCTGCGTGTGCATCGATTTGTACCAGGGTCATTTCTCCGAGGTCCACTTGTTGAGAAACTGCCTTCATGATGGCAGGGAGCATCCCATGTTCACCACCCAAGATGACTGGGAATGAGGATTGGTACTGTGAAACATAGTTCGTGATTCCTTCCAATTGATCCTGAAGACTGTCTCCTTCTCCATCCCACGGTTTGGCCGTGTGTAGGCTGAATCCACAGGGTAGATCCTCGGGAAGAAGGGGGTCATACAATTCCACTTGAGCCGATGCGCGAATGGCCGCTGCAGGTCCATTCACAGTGCCTTGACCGTAGGAGGTCGTCAACTCGTATGGGACAGAAAGGATGGCCACATCGGCCTCCTCATCGGTCTTGGGCAATCCCAGAAAGGTCCCTTCCACGAACTCGGTCACATTCTGGACGCGTTGAATCAACCGTTTAATCGTGACGAAACAGCATAATGTGCGCCCCTACGGGGCGAATATCTCCAACCGTTGAAATAGGACCGGCTACTCCCCTATATCAACCGGCGATGTACCACCCCGCCGTTTGGGGGACAATAGAGATGGGAATGAGTCTAGCATCATTGACAGCGGCGATTCAAACTCACATCGACCCCGATATGGAAACCATGACCGCTGAAGGCATGGCTGAACACGCACTTGGGTTCTTTGGATTTTACGATCGAATCATCGACAATGCCCTAGAGCCCACTGACAGAAACCTGTTCTACATGTTTCAAGATTACGACCTTCTCACAACCGAGTCAGAAGAAACGACTCTATGGGATGGTCGAGAATGGCGAATTCACTATTGGAAGTTCAAGCCTGAAGCGTTGAATGCGCTTGAGAAACCCAAGAAGGAACTTTCCAATGATGACCCCTATGCCGGTGTTTACTCAGATGTTCCCGATGGGCTATGGCGAACGCTTTCTGATGACGATTACGAAGAACCTTTGTTCGGACATAATTAAGTGCGCACGCCGGAATTTGAATCCGGGTGGCATGGTTGGGAACCATACATCATAACCGCTAGATCACGTGCGCATCAGAAGCGGCGCTTGCGGAATTTCCGTGTACAATCCACGCCAGGAAATTGGTCTTCAGACTCACGGTAAACAGTTTTCAAATTTTTGACAAACAGTTCGTCATTTACGAGCAACACAAAATCACCGACACCCGGTTTCTCTTCAGCATCGAGCCAACCGAGTAGAATCTCCATGGTCATCCGTGCGCCTTCGCGATGAGGATAAGCATAGATGCCCATGGAAAGGGGTGGGCAAACGATCGTTTCTACGCCACCCAATGCTGCTACTTCAGCAAACATCGCTTCGTAGGCCTTGACAATGAGTTCTCGACGCCCTTCATCTTGACTGGGTCGACGGCAATCTGGGCCTACGACATGAATCAAGTGTTCTTGAGGCAAATCGAAGGCAGGGGTCGTCACAGCAGTTCCCACGGGACAAGGTTGCAGATTCTGAGCACGCTGTATTTTTCCAATCTCGACACAAGTCTCGCGCAATTTTTCGCCAGCTGCATCGTGCATCTTCGCATCCAAACCTTCGCGTCCTGCAAGACGATTGCTTGCACACGTGACTGCGACCTGAGCTTCGTATCGTGTTAGGTCCCCTGCAATGACTCGCAACATGGAATGAAGACATTCCCTTGCGATGATTACGTCGGACATACATTGACAGGGGGGGCCGGTGGGATTTATGCCCATCGCCAATATCGCCTCATTTTCACCTGACGGCACCTATGGTGCCGGTTGTCATGGTTCCGACACGGTGAAAAGTTCAGGGGATGGGTGACATTCCGTGCGCACTCGCTTGGCCATCATCCTCGTCCTCCTGATCTCACTGCAAAGTTGGGCCGCAGTGTCGCTTCCAGAGGAAGCGAAGGCACACGCGGACGCGTGGGAGGAGGCCCCGTTCAGAGATGTGGCCGTTCTGGAACCAT
>CAXEUI010000206.1:0-2843 GCA_963999335.1 uncultured Candidatus Poseidoniales archaeon | reverse complement strand
GCGAGGCATTGTATCCATGCGCTTTCAACGATTCCAGCCACGACCAGACATCATCACTCATCCACTCGCCCCACACCTGCGGTGAACGGTCGCCTTGAAATGGCCTTTGAGAGTCGCCCAAGCCATGTCGGGGGACGGATTCGCCGCGAAGCGGCGTGCTGGGAAGGCCGCAAAGGCCCCGCCTGAACAAAATCAACCCTCTTTGTTGGAGGAACTGAAAGGTCAGGCCGGTTCCATGGCAGGGATGGCAGGGATGTTCATCGTCACCATCTGGCTGGCAATGAAAATCCAACCGTTCTATGATCGAGATGAACTTCGGGCCTTTGGTGCTGAAGGTGCCCATAAAGCTGGATTCGTTCTGCTCGAACTTGTTTTCATTCTCATCTTCACGGCCCTCATCATCTATCTGGCCAGAAAGAATCTACAGAAGTTCATTCGCTGGGGTGTGCTTGGTGTTCTTTGGATTGCCATGATGTACACACTTTTCCCGTTGGTTGCGATGGTGATTGTACCAGAGGCCCCACCTTTCACAGAGGATTCGATGGATACATCTGATGCCTATATCATCTCAGTGGAAGAAGGGGGTTCGGATTTCTTCTACATGGAGGACCCTTTTGACAACAATGGAACGCTCCGATACGTTTCCAACTCGGGTGAAATCGAGTACTGGAGCCATAACGTGACAGCGGACGAACAAGCGTGGTCAAATAAGGTCCAACTCTCCCGAACGGCAGATGGAATCATCATCTGCGAGGGGACGCAATGGGTTCTCCTCGATGCTGAAGATGGAAGTGTTTTGGATGACCACGGCACGAACTGTGATCTGGGTTTGAGATATGAATACACAGATACCATGGATGAGACTTGTGACGGTGTCGATGATGTACCTCAAGATTGGCGAATTATTGGTCAGCAATTAGAACCCATTGGGTATTACAACGATGATGATATTGGTCCTGGCGACCCACAGGAGTGCATGGATTGGGTGCGAGCCTTTCCGCAATCATTCCATGGAGGGAATATCCTGTTTGTTCAAGAGATCGGAACTGAACATTTCCTCATCGTTTCAGAACAGTGGGCGGGAATGGTGGAGTATCCAACTGAGGGAACTGGCTCGGCGCAACATGGCGAAGAGGTCGTGACCACTTGGAGCATGTCACTCTCCGGTGGAGAGACGTTCACTGGCGCCACCTTCGGAGCGGCTCCTGGACTGAATGTCAGCGGACAGGATTCGTTGATTCTCGGAACTTCATCAGGGCATATCACCGGTTGGGAGATCAGCGATGATGGGACCGTTGAAGAGGGATTGTCAATGGATTTGTCTGAACCGGTTCGAGGCCTGTTGCTCGCAGATTGCTGCTCAGGGGGTAGCAATGATCTCTGGGTGATTGAAGGGGACCATCTTCGCATCTTCATGGGCAGCAGTTTGTCAGAGATGCCGCGTAGCCTTGAGATTACGGGGGATTCTGAACGAATCTCAATGGCCCTACACAATGTCGAGAACAATGAAACTGTTCTGGATGATGGAATTCTCTTGATGGAGCAATATGGATATTGGTCTTCAATGCGCTACACTGTCCATGAAGTGGACTATTCCATGACGAGCGTGGTGGCTCTCGTTCTCTCAATTGCCCTCTTACTCATCTTGATCTTTCAACCGGAATGGTATGTCATCAACACTGTTGGTATCCTTGTGGGGGCGGGCACGATTACGATGTTGGGTGTCTCATTCGTGCCGTGGATTATCATTCTCTTCATGGTGCTTGCAGCCGCCTATGATGCGTGGGCTGTGTACAAGTCCAAACACATGCTTGAATTGGCCGATACGATGGTCAACTTGGAGCTCCCTGTGATGCTTGTCGCTCCACAGAAACTGACTAGAGGACGGGTTAAAATAGGAAACTCTGATGAAATTCATTCGCTAGAAGGAGCGGTGCCGCCGAAGAGAAACTTTGACGATACCATGTTGATGGGACTCGGCGATGTCATCTTCCCTGGACTATTGTGCATCTCAGCGATGACATGGTTGCCTGACGTGGAAGGACCGATGGGTTGGTCTGCTCCGATCTGGGTGGCCATTGGAACAATGATTGGCAGTCTGGTCGGTTATTGTGTACTGATGACGTACGTCGCACGTGGCAGACCACAGGCTGGACTTCCATTGCTCAATGGAGGGGCCATTCTTGGATACTTCATCTCAGCAGCCATCTTGATTGGCAGTTCTGCCTTTGTTTTCGACGTCAGCCTGTTCTGATTACCCGTCGCTTTCAAGCATGAAGGACGGTTCCGTAGGAACCGGAGAAGCCCATGCTGGACATTCGGATGTTCCGTGACCACGCTGATGTGATTCGGGCAGATCACGACAGACGAAGCCTTACTCACGATGCGATTGATGAGGTCATCCGACTGGATGAAGCATGGCGAAAAGCCCGATATGATGCCGACCAACTTCGAAGAAAGCGCAACGAAGCAGCACGAGGGATTGCGGCAGCCAAGAAGGCAGGAGATGATGCTGAATTTCAGAGGATTCGAGCGGAAGTCGACAGTATTGCTGAAGAGATTGAAGCACTGAGTGAAATGGCTGACACACAGGAGGCTGAGCGTGACAGAATCCGCATGTCGATTCCAAATGTACTCCACGCCGATGTCCCCGTCGGCGAGGATGAAGGAGGCAACACCCAACACAGTGTCCATGGCGAAAAACCAACCTTCGATTTCGACACGAGAACACACAACGATTTGATTGAGATGAATCGATGGGTGGACTTGCCTCGAGCCGCAAAAATCGCAGGGAGTCGCTTCTACTTCCTCAAGGGTGACCTCGCAAGGATGGAGTTGGCATT
>CAXEUI010000205.1:0-2845 GCA_963999335.1 uncultured Candidatus Poseidoniales archaeon | reverse complement strand
ACATCATTAACGATGATGATGACCTCGGATGGAAGCGTGGCCGCACCTTACAAGAGACCGCGCGCAATATTGCATCCATCATCAACAGAACAAGCAATCTCGTACATGCGTCCCAAGAAGGAACCAGCGTCACAATCGAGTTGCGTGATGTGAAACTAGATTCAAACAGCCTCGTCATATACGTTGATGACCCCGGTGGCCGAAACATGACCGTTGAACGATTGGGAGTAATCCTTGATCCGGATGATGTGCAGGTCTATGAGGACTACCACAAGGTCGTCAAAATAGCATTGGCTGATGGAATTATCACACCCAGTGAAGATCAATTGCTATGGGCCATGCGTCAAAATCTAGGAATCACTGATGAAGATCATGTTCGCATTGTCATTGACTTGTTCGGTGAGGCGGCTGTCAAAGAATGTCCGGAGTGTGGAATCAATGCACCACTGCATATCGAGTATAGTGCATGGTGGTGCGAGGGATGCCAGCAATGGGTTTGAACGATGAATTCGCACCACCAATCGAACAGGAAGTTGGGCATGGTTGAAATACCGGATGGGCTGGGTCCATCCCAGAGGTTGATGATGTGGCAGATGAGACACTATACATTGGTGTAGACTTGGGTACCTTTCGTTCGGTTATGGTATCTAGCGATGGTCATGATGAAAAGGTGCTCACTGTCATCGGTACGCCGAAAGACCAAATCGCGAAAGGATTCCTCAAGCGCGACGTTCTTTTCGGAGAAGAAGCATTGAAAAATCGCCTCGCACTCAATCTCTTTCGACCTCTTGAGCATGGTGTCATCAAAGATACTGCTGAGGACAAGAAATTCATAGCCCACTTCATCACCAACATCATTGCATTGGGTGACCCTGAAGATTATGATCGAGTTGTTGCGGTCATTGGAGCACCTGCAGAAGCCAGTCACGTTGACAAAACAGCCATTTTTGATGCTGCTGCCGGTTCTGTGAATGCATGCATGATTATTTCCGAACCCTTCGCAGTTGCCTATGCACTCGATAAAATCGAACATACCTTGGTTGTCGATATTGGAGCTGGCACCACTGACCTTTGTCGTGTCTATGGAACTGTGCCAACCCCTACAGATCAATTGCACATTCAATCTGCTGGGGATCAGATTGATGCAGCCATCATTGCCGAAATCCAGCGAAAGTATGCCGGTGCACAAATTACGAAGGATATGGCCAGACGATGGAAGGAAGACTACTCATTCGTGGGGGACTCCGAGCCGGAGGATCCAATCATCGTCGATTTCTCAATCCAGGGTAAGTCGATGACCTTGGATATCACCGATTGTGTCGGTAAAGCATGTGAAATCATCGTCGATCCTATCGTATCCAGCATCAAGGAACTGATTACATCTTCAAACCCGGAATATCATGATGCATTCCGTCGCAACATCATTCTCGCCGGTGGCGGCTCTGGAATACATGGCTTGGGTGATATGATTGAACACCGACTCGCTGATTTGGGTGACGTCGAAGTCTTGACTGTAGAAGATCCACTTGAATTGGGCGCCATGGGTGGATTGAGATTAGCGATGGAAGTCCCCGAAGACATGTGGAAGAATCTGACGCTGGCACATCGTTGAGTTACTCTTCTTCCCCATACATCTGCACACTTTTTGAAGAAACGAGTCGCAGGTTGCATTTTGGACACCGTTCATCTGCAGACAAAGTCATCGGTTGTACCGCCAACAAACTCTGACAGTGCGGGCACGATGCGAGTACCTCATCGGGTTGCAATGCGATGTTTTGACTGAGAGCGGGGGTTTGACCATCATACCATGCCCTGAACATCGGGTGTCGTAACAATCGCAATCGTTGCATCATGGACCAACAAAGGAACAAGAGGAGGAATCCTTGGATATATCCCCATGAATCAGACGAACCATCACTGACTGCCATGAATTCGAATATCATCATCAAAAAGCAGAGGCCAATCGCAATCATCCAGATTGACACGACCCAAGGCAGTGCCCAGGATTCACGATGAAAATACCCTCTGACAATAATCACACAAAACGGCAATGGCAACAATATAACAATCAGAAATGATGAACCTATAATTGAGCCGAATGCAGCGAATAGTAGGAATGCAATGAGGGCCAATGTGAAGATTAGCATGGTCCCAGATTGACGATGCGCGTGTGCGAGTTGATCGGACTCCAACTCCTCACTCATGACACGCTCATGAGATGCTCGGAAATCGTTCTTTCCATCAGAAAGGCTCAGAGGATGGATTCATGAAGGCGGGGCTCGACCATACAACATGTCGCGTGATGTTGATGTGGATGCCCACAGCGATGCTCTCGACGGCAAAAACATCGCATTGGGTGTGACTGGTGGCATTGCTGCAACGGAAACCGTGCGAATATGCCGTGAATTACGACGTCATGGCGCGAATGTCTCCGTCATCATGACTCATGCGTCTACCCAGATAATCACTCCATTGGCGGTCGAATGGGCCTCTCAACATCATCTGATTTCCGAATGGGGACCAGAAATGTCTCAATTGGAAGAATTCGACGCTGTACTCGTCACCCCCGCATCTCGAAATTTCATCTCAAGGTTTGTGAACGGCATGATGGATCATCCATTGCTGATGACGTGTTCTGCTGCACGTTCTCGCGGGACCCCAATCGTTTTGGTACCCTCAATGCACAAGGACTTGTTCGACGATCCAGTGACTCAGGACCTGCTCGATCGTATCAGTGGCGCATCTATTCTTCTGGGCCCATACGATGAAGGGCGATACAAGCAACCGGCCCCAGTCCAAATTGTCGCCGAATTGTGTCATGCCGTGAATTCGCAGCATGGATCAA
>CAXEUI010000204.1:0-2847 GCA_963999335.1 uncultured Candidatus Poseidoniales archaeon | reverse complement strand
GGCGACCGTCGAGCAGCGCGGCGTCGAGGTCGACGGCTTCGTGCCCTGCGTCGCGGGCGCGCTGACCGGCCTCTTCGAGTCCGAGGGCACCCGCTCCGGTCGCCGCTCGAGCTGGCAGATCCCCTTCGAAGTCACCGCCGGCCTCTGAGGTTCGCCTGCTCGGCTGGCGACGCCCTCGCCCGTCGGCTACGCCCCGCGCACTCGATGCCCTCCGCCGCCGAACCCGTCGCCATCGGCCTCGGCACCGCGCTGACCCTCGGCGCGCTGCAGGGGGTGACCGAGTTCCTCCCGGTCTCCAGCTCGGGCCACATCGCCATCGGCGCCCTGCTCTTCGGGATCCACGATCCGCCCCTGAGCCTGTCCATCGTGCTCCACGCGGGCACGCTCCTGGCCATGCTCTTCCTCTTCCTTGCCCTTTTCATCGCTTTTGAGGCCGTGATTATCAAGAAGGTCGATCCAGAACCATGGCGACATGTGTTCAGCATCATTTACTACGGATTTGGTGATGCGAGACGATACGGTTACTACGGTCGTGCCAACAAGGTCAAACAGGTGTTACTGTCCAGAGTGAGAAACCTCAATTCATTGACGAGAGATGAATTTGATGCTCTCCCTGCTCGCGAATTGCAGAAGATGATTGGCGACCCTGTCCTCATCAAATTCGTCTTTGAAGATCGGCATTACAGCCTTGAGCAACTTGTGGCAGTCGTCAAACGGGTCAAGATGTGGGGGCGCAAGTAAGCGGAGGTGAGGCGATATGTGGACACGAAAGGCAGCATTACTCCTGACATCTGGCATTTCGCTGGTCTTGATTGGAATGATGATCGCGAATTTCCAATTGATGATTCTCGGCCTCATGTTCATCGCATTCTTGGCCGTCAACTCATGGGTTGTCGGTCATGGAGAACTGGAGGTCGTACGGACGTTGTCTGCGGACAATCTGTACAAAGGTGACGATTTGTATGTCGAACTGGCCATCACCAACAGTTCATTCCGTCGAACACAACAACTTGAGGTGTTTGATAACGTTCCTCATGAGATGAAACTTCGCAGCGGCCTGAATTACATGCGCGTCAATCTAGGACCGGGGGAAACCACCCGGATTCGCTATGTTCTACGATGTCCACTCCGGGGCCACTATTCCTTCGGCCCGGTTTCAGTTCGCTATCGTAACACGTTCAATCTGTACAGTCAAGAGATGTACATCGACCACCGCTCTGGCCTCATCGTTTTCCCACAAGTTCGAGAGATTGAGGAAGCGATGATTCGAAGCAGAACTCCCAAGATGTACACGGGTGCAATGACGCTTCGTACTCCGGGCCCAGGTTCCGAATTCTATTCCCTCCGCGAATATGTACCTGGAGATCCGTTCAAGATTATCAATTGGAAAGCCTTTGCTCGCACCGGGATCATGATGGTCAATGAAAAATGTCGAGATGCGGTTACAGACGTGTTCATTCTCCTTGATTCAAGAGATATCAGTCGCATTGGAACCGTATTGAAAAATCCACTTGAGATGGGCACGGTCGCCGCTGCAAGTCTAGCCTCGTACTTCATCAAGAGACGTGATTCAGTCGCTCTAGCAGTATATGATGACACCTTGTCTTACTTGCCTGCTGATGGCGGCGATAAACAGTATTTCAAGGTCCTATCGAGCCTTGCAGGCGTGGCTCCAAAGGGCGATATGCCGCTTCAAGCAGTCACCAATTCACTCGCACCACGCTTCAGTCGAGGCAGCCCAGTCTTCGTCATTTCAAGCCTAGAGGGCGATGGTACAGTTCCTCATGCGATTCGAGATCTGGCCGGGCGCGGTCACGAAGTGGTCATCCTCAGTCCATCCAGTATCGATTACGAGCGTCTTGTGAGCCGCATCCCTCGAATGTCGTATGAGGTGATGAAACTGGAACGACAGAATCGATTGTCTGCGGTTGCAGGTTATGGTGCCCGTGTCATCGATTGGATGCCAGATGTCGAATTGAGTCAGGCCCTGCTGCAGGTGAAGGTGTAAGGAGGTGAATGTATGGCGGATGATGTTGCACAGCAAGAGGAAGGTCTGACCACCCTCCATCTGCGAACCTTGCGCAAAGAGTGGCGCGTCGTCTGTCTCCAACTTGTGGCCAGCCTTGCCCTTATCTGGCTGTTTTTGACCATGACCAGAGTCTTTGGCCACTGTCATCCGGATTATGTCGCCAATGGCTCATGGTGTCCCGCATTGGACCACACACTGACCCTTGATCAGATTGAGGCCGGCTTTGCTGATGGTGGTGGATTCGATGAACTACCTCTCCCCGATTGGATGACCGGTCAAGGCAACGAGGGTGATGGGAGATTCTTCGTTCCCATTCTATTGACAATGGCAATCGCAGGTGCATGGGTCGCTCTCAATTTCCAGGCCCCGGCTCGAAGACGAAAGGTTACGCTCGCACTTCTAGGAGGTATGATTCTCTTCCTCGCAGGCATGTTCTTCCTCACTTGGACATTCGGAATGATTCTCAATTTAGATCTGTATCTTCCATTCGGCCACGCTGATGATACGATGAATCATGCCAATCATCTGGTTTGGCCATTATCGGTCTACATCCAAGTTCTCGTCATGCTGTTGTTCTTGGCCCCTGTTCTCTTCGGATTGATGGGAATATGGGGGCTCTCAAAGCGGATGGTCAACTGGTCGATGGCGTACATGCTCATTTTCCTCGGTTTGTATGCTCTACTCTCTTACGAGGGTGTTGTCAGTCAATTGTCGAGCGCTTCAGACCCACATGCCCCTGGGCTCAATCCTCTTCCGACTCAGATTGGAGAGGCGGATTCGTTGGGTGGTTTGATATCCGGCGAAGTTTGGGAGTTGTT
>CAXEUI010000203.1:0-2848 GCA_963999335.1 uncultured Candidatus Poseidoniales archaeon | reverse complement strand
CCTGTCGGCGGGCGTGTTCGCGTGCTGTCTCCCCGGCCACAATCTGCAACCGCTCCACCCCGTCTTGGACTTGACTGCTGCGGATGATGCGAACCTCCCCAATTTCACCGGCTTGATCGTGGTGCGTGCCACCACAGGCCTGAACATCATGGTCACCGATTCGAATGACCCGAATCTGGCTGTGCTTAGGTGCTCCACCCTGGTAGAGTTCGAAACCGAACTGTGCGTCGGCTTCCTCGCGTGCCAGAACCAGTTTCTCCACCGCGGGATTGCTTGCGATGATTTCGTTCGCATGGTCCTCAATGGCGTCGAGGTTGTCCCGAGTCAATCGCTGATAATGAGTGACATCCAGACGCGCATATCGCTCCCCCTTGGAAGAGCCGGCTTGCCAGATGTGGGGGCCGAGCAGAGCCCTTGCACTACCACCAATGATGTGTACTGATGTGTGGTGATCCATCAACTGCTTGCGTCGCTCCCATGATACGGCTCCGGACACAGTTCCGGACAATGGACGGTCTGTGAGATGCAGGATCACTGAGTTTTCGATTCGGGTGTCGAGGACTGTGGCATCTCCAAGAGTGCCTGAATCACCCAATTGCCCACCACCTTCTGGGTAGAACAGGGTCTGATCTAGGATGATGGCGTGCGTCGGTGTCCCCTGAACCTCACTGGATAGATTGAGTGAGGAAGCGTCGATTTCTGTACAATGCAGCACCTCTGCCTCGAATTCGGTCAACGATGTGTCATCGTAGTAACGCATCTCAGTGGCAGGCCAGTCACCTGTCAGCAGACCGGCCCTGCTTCTGGACTTGGCTGCCGCCTTGGTCTGCTGGGCATTTCGGGCCGCCATGTCGGCTGTGAAACCCACTCGAATCCCAAGTTGTGTCCAACCGAGACGATGGGCGATATTGGCCACCATCTCGGGTTGGAGCCCCCGTTCTTCGGCGAGTCGGAATAGAATCTCGTCAGGTGCGTCTGTGGCCTCCTTCGGCAGTTTTGCCAAGGCGGTATTGACGGCCGCTTCGCCCTTTCGAAGCATCTCGTGATATCGGGCCTCCTCCAGTTCAAGAATGGTCAAAATCCCTTCTCTAGACTGGTTGAATCCGGACATGTCGAGATTCACATCCATATGGTGTGCGCCCAATTCGGCAAGGCTCATGCTGAGGCCGAGATCATCCTTCATTCGACAGACGCGGCGGGCCAGCATCCGCGCAAGGTAGCCGGCTTTGGCATTGGATGGTACTAGAGAATCTCCAAGCATATTGCAGAGAGCATGCATATGATCAGGGATTGCATAAATGGATGAGAGGGGTTCGGTGACGGCTTTCAATTCTTCAACAGAGATTGAGATTCCACGGTCCTGCAATCGCTCTGATAATCGGTTGTATAGAGGACCCGCATCAGTCCCCACATCGATGTTTAGAATGCCGGCAAGTTTCGACAATTCAGAGAGCAGGGCGTCAATGTCAACATCGCCGAGCTGCGTCAAGCGTGATTGGAAATCAGATTCTTCTTGCAACCATGCAACACTCTCGGGGTAGATGGCTTCGTAGATGGTCGGTGTTCCTGCGGCGGCCCAGCAGAAGCGCTCCAAGCCATATCCCGTATCGATAATCTGCAATGGCATCTCACCATAGCGAATGCCCTTGATCTCAACATCGCCATCTTCACGCTCTTCCAAGTTCATGAACACGAGAGTGGCGAGTTCAAGACCGCCGACGATGACTTCGACCGCGGGGCCGGCGTTGCCACCACCGGACCACGGGTTCTCCACATAGGTGATCTCGTTGGGTTCGATTCCCAATCGGTTGACAAAGAGGTCATCGCAGTAACGAATACACTCATCCATCCAATACTTCACATCACCATCATCTGGACGATTGAAGCAATGGTGTGCCATCATCTCAAAGGTGGTCAAATGTCGACCCGAACGGCCGACTGCGGCGACATCTGTCAAGCGGATACAGGGCTGTGAAATCGTCAGAGGATTGGCTGGAGGAGGGCAGATTCCACCCGTGACATGAGGTTGGAAATCGGCGATGGAAGCAATCGTGAGGTGAATGTCATCACGCCATCGGGCAATGATTGGATAGGGCTCGACCCGAGCATGGTCATTTTCCTCGAAAAAGGTGAGGAATGTCTCCCGCATCGCATCTTTCAACGGCTTCCCACGCTGAGAGAATCCACTGATGATCGGAGCGCCGATGAAGGTGTATTCATCTTCTGTCGTGTCTCCAGAGGTTTCCCGTGTGTCATCACGGGTCCAAAACCAGAGGTTTGTGACCCTGCAAACCTTGCGCACAAAGCCCTGTTCGTGAAAATAGGGTATGTCGATGTCGCCGAAGGTCATGGTCATCCTCAACAGACCCGAAATCAAGGCCGTTCATGAATGAGTCGGCCGGCACCCATAGGGTGCCGTCGCCGAAAGCGACTTCAAACACGGGCCACAGCGCGGGGTGTGAGTGACGCGTGGCGAGACCATATTGAACCGGCGGGAGCCGGTTTGCACCGAATCAAGAAACACGGTGCGATGAGGGTGGATGCGATGCTGGTCGCTGATGGTGGACTTCTGTCAAATCAATCCGACCAATCCCCAGGTCAGTTGGCCAACACGGCGTCTATGCCAGGAATCGTGGGCAATGCTTGGGCGATGGCTGATTTTCACTTTGGATATGGATTCCCCATCGGAGGGGTTGTGGCAACGGACATCGATCAGGGCGGAGTGATTTCGCCCGGCGGCGTTGGATTTGACATCAATTGTGGGGTGCGTCTAGTTACCCTTGATATCGAGGCCTCACAGATTCCTGACCTGAAGTCATTGGCGCGCAGTTTGGCAAGGGATATTCCC
>CAXEUI010000202.1:0-2860 GCA_963999335.1 uncultured Candidatus Poseidoniales archaeon | reverse complement strand
CCTGCCGTCATCGTGTGCATGCCCGTGTTAAAGTCGGCAACACGTTGGCCGAGCGCTTGCTTCTCCTCGGCAGAATCGCCGCTCGCATGCGGGGTCTTTTCAAGAGCTGGCAATTCAAAGAAGATGAATTCCTGTCCGCCGGCCGCAATCAGTTGTTCGGCATGCTCCTCTAGATTGTCGACGAGAACCTGAGGGTTGTTTTCCCCATAGTTGAGCAAATCATTGCCCCCACCCCAGATGGCCACTGCATCGCTGCCCCCGAGATTGTGATTCTGATCCCAATCATCCACCTGCTTGCCAATATTCTCAATGACGAAGTAGGTCACCCCATTCCCAGTTGCTGCTCCACCAAACGCTCGATTGTTTCCACTTGCGCCACCCCGTCCGGCAACGTTAGAAATTCCCATCCATTCATCCGTGAAGTCGACCCAATTCTTGCCGTCTGAGTATCGACCCTGCCAATACGGTGGACTTTCGGGTGTTCCGAATGCGCTGAATGTATTTCCGGAATCCGACAAACTATCCCCGAAAACGTACATATCAGAAAATTGAGGGGGCATTGAATTCCAGAAAACGGAAAAAGGCGCAATTGCAGAAACCTCCGTCCATCCACTGGAGGAGTCCAGTCCAATCTCAAGATAGTACATCATCGATTCATTGGAGATGTGATGTTCGCTGAGTTCAATCTGCATGGCGTTCTGATTGGAGAAGAAAGGAATGATTCCTGAACTCACCGTCGTTGCCGGACCAATCGAACTGGAGTCATTGGTTCCATGCACCGTCCAGTGCAAGTCATAGTTCCGGCCCACCGTCAGGCCCCACAGACCAATGGTTGCTTCAAGCGGTTCATCCGAACCGAAAGTCTTCTTCTCTAATAGAATCGAACCCCCCTCAGATCCTCTCGCATCAGCTGCGCTGACAGGGATGGTGATGGACCAAGAAACAGTGAGTAGAGACGCCACAAGAAGGAGTGCCAGCCGCCGTCCCATGTATGGGCCTTCAGGCCGCCTAGAATTGAACCTTGCGACAGCGCCTACGGCGCTGCGTACGCGAGGCATCATTACTCTAAGACCGCATCGAGCGTTGTACTGTTCGCCACAACGATGTCGATATCGAGATCCTGATACTCTCCCTGACCCGTGATGGAGTAGATCAGTGTATGCCACCCCACCAGCATCGCAGGGAGCAGGATTGCGCTGGTCAACAGGGCCAATGTGATGAGCAGCATCATCAGGACAAAGAAATTCCTCAATCCAGGGATGTCGACCAAGAGTCCAGCAGCGAGCCCAGCACAGGTCGTCGCGGTTGTTTCAAAGATGGTCTGGCCGGTTCGAGAAACGGTCTTGACGATTCCACCTGGGGTTTCTTTCTCTTCCCGAATCCTGTCGATGATGTGAATCGAATCATCCACACCGATACCGAAAACGATGGTGGATACCATGGCGGTGAAGACGTTGACGTTGACGTTGCCACCCCGCATCAGCAATGGCTGCCACAATACGACCACGCCGACGGCAACCATGGTGAAGAATGCGAGTCGTGGAGAGCGGAAGAGAATGGTCATGACGATGAGCAACACGAGCATCGTCATCATCGTCGCATCGGATTGTGCATCGTGAATTCCCTTGTTGATGTCCAATGAGAGGGGCAGACCTCCGGTCAATTCACTGACTTCGACATCGGGCAGTCCGGGGAATCCGACAGCCAGCAATCCATCAATCTGATCTCTCAATTCACCTGCATCTCTGAGGTTGATGTATGGCTGATTGACGTAAACCAGCGTTTGAGTCTCTCCACCGAGTGCCTCATTCGCTTCATTCATGAGCATGGAACGAATCTCGATCGAGAGTGTGTCGAAGGCCACATCGACCATCTGAGGTTGACTGGAAGCAGCGTATGGCCAACAATCCGGGCGCAATGGATTGGTCGTATTGGTCCAGCAGTCCGAGTGCAGAATCTCCCATAGACTCTGGTCTTCAACCCCGGGAACTCCAAGATCGATGTGGACGGCTTTGAGAATCGTTACCAGACTCACCGTGGTGGTCTCGGGAACCTCATCAATCTCATTTTCCATGACCTCAATGGCATCCAGAACATCGAGATCGCGTATCGGAGCCTCATTCTCTCCTGTATGATCCGAAGCATCAACGATGAACATGTTCGTCTGCCCACCCTCAAACACCCGACTGTATTCAGCCAATGTCTCATAGGAAGCGAGCCCCGGTGGGACTTCGTCTGATGAACCTGTGATGTCCTTGCCCATTTCCTCCTCAAGATAGTATACGCCAATCGCACTGACGACGATGGCGACCATGATGACCGCCCACCATGCAACAACGGGTATCTTGCCAATCTGCTTCCAAGCTCTGTCTGCAGTCTCCAGCCCACGCTTTCGATATCGAAGAACCCAGCCGAGTACTGGCACCATGATCATTGAGAAGAAGAACGTGCATGTGATTCCCAGGACCAGTGTCAGGCCCACGGTTCGCATCGGCTTGATGGGGACCAGGAAAGGCCAAGCGAGAACGCTGAATCCGACAATGGTTGTCAATGCAGAAAGGAAAATCGCATTGCCCGTGGTCATCACGGCATCGACGGTTGCTCCGAGGTACACTTCACTGTCCCAGGGGTCAATCTCTTCGGATTGCAACCCTTCACGCTGATTGCGCCAAGCTTCTTCGGCCGCTCGTTCCAAGCGCTCATTCCGACCTTCTTCGATTCTGTTGATCAAGTGTAACGCGTAGTCGACCCCGAGTCCAATGAGGATGGGTCCTGCAGCGATAATCATCGGTGTCAATTCGATGTTGGCCATGACGATGATGCCGAAGGTCACGGCCAGACTCATCACGATGGGTGTTCC
>CAXEUI010000201.1:0-2880 GCA_963999335.1 uncultured Candidatus Poseidoniales archaeon | reverse complement strand
GTAAATTCCTCTGAAAATTTTCCATTGACAGGGAATGTTCGCGTGATGTCACTGGCGTAGCCGTCTATTTCACAACCTGCATCAATGAGAACCAAATCGCCATCATTCATGACATCGTCATTGTCCCCATAGTGCAGAATGGTCGCGTTGTCACCACTCCCGACAATACTGGGATAGGCCCATTGTGATTGATGGAATAGAAAGCACCCTTCAATGATTGACTGCATATGCCACTCGCCCATTCCCGATACACACTCCTGCATCGCTTCCACGTGCGCGAGCGCTGCAAGGTCGGCTGAGAATTGCATCAACGCAATTTCACCCTCTGATTTGATGACACGCAACTCATCGAGAATTTCTCTAGGATCCAGTGGTTCACTAGCCATCCGATTCACAATCGCATCGATCGCATCATCTAAATTGGAGACATGATAGATGTTCTCTGCACTACCCAGCAGGCCTGAGAGATTTTCATCCAGTTCATCCCGACTCACCGTTTCATCGACGGGCCAACCGGAAAGTGCCCCTTCCAAGCCTGGCCGGCGTCCATTCCATGTTTCCATCTTGATGTCCCTTGGTCGAACGAATAGTCGACATTTCCATCCTCCATCCCTGTGATGGAAAACAGCCACTCCTTCCTTTCCATGCCATCCGGTGAGATAGTGAAGATAGGAGTTGAAGCGATGACGATGATGCACATCCGCACTACGAATGCCGACAGGATTGTTGGTGATGATGGCGACAGAATCCGTTGTCATGCCGGCGCAGAAATCCTGCTGACGCTGACGCATCTCGGTATGATCGATTCCTGATGGACGATTGCCCAGTGCAGAGGTCACCCTCTCATACATGCTCTTCGCCGAACCGCCGACCCTTCATGAGCCATTCGGAGGCTAAAATATGTTGAAACAATCTATTCCAACATCCCTGATCGATGAGGCCTCGCCTAGCTCCCCTCTTCTCGATTCCACTTCGGAATGGGCGTTGAACTGCCTGTATATCGACGTATCATGACGATTCCCGCACCAATCAATCCCACGAGGACTCCAATCATAACCAGCAATTGGGCCGATAGAGAGATTCCCCCTACCTCATCATTGTACTTCGGGTCAGAAGGCGTTCCTTGGACTCCGAATGTTACTGTGATGGTGTCACTTTCCCCATCATCATCGGTGACTTCCAGCATTAGCGTGTGAGGGGTGGAAAGATCATCCGGCTTCTGCAATTGTCGTTCCCACCCCGTCATCACCGGTTCACCATCGATATACCATGTACAGATTAGTCTCGATTTGTCGTTGTCAGTATCTGTCGAACCTCCACACTCAAGGAGCCATTGTTGGTTGTCATTCAGCGTGATACGATCGCCATCTTCTAGGGGCTGACCTCCTAGGCTTAATGCAGCGACGGGCGCTTCATTGCTGATATTGAATAGATGTGTGATTGTATCTGAAAATCCCGCGTTGTCTGCAACCGTCAGTGTGAGCGTGTAATTCCCCGATTGTGAGGCATCGACTTCAAATGTCCGAAGGTCATTTCCACTTTCAATAATCTTACCGCCGACCTCATCCTCCAGCACCCATAGGAACACCAGTTCTTCTCTCCCCCAGAACAAATCACTGCTCCCTGTCCCATCGAACTGAATGGTCCCTGTGTTTTCATTCGAATCAGTTGGACCATCGATTCGTGCCGTTGGGGCGTGATTGTCGATTCCAACCGTTTGACAAGCACAGGGTGAGTACAATCCATCGTCTGATACGGCTCGCAGAACCAGTGAATATTCCCCATCCTCATATGCCGTCGTATCCAATGACCACATTGGATTTGAACCCGGAATTATGGGAGTCATGTTGTACCAATGAACTGATTCCGGCGATTCAATCCAAGATTGGATGCAGGACATTGCAATTTCACTACTATTGCTAATTGCCCATTGAGCCACTGTGAGGCCATCATCATCCATTGCAATAGCGTGTACCACAACAATTCCTGTTAGTTGCTCAGGTGGGTTCTCAAAGATGATGCGAGGGGCCAATTGACTCAATTCCTCACCATGAGAAAAGAGAATGAGTTGTGCCACATCAATCTGATTATTTCCATCCGTCGCCCTGATTTCAAGAAGACATGAGCAGGGGGCATAGGATGAGAAATTGAGATTCAAAGAATATCCCCAAGAGTTGCGACTCGACTCATGTGAGTCTCCTGTTTCAGTCAGGCTATCAATCAAGTCTCCTTCATCAATCAATTCCAAGCCATTGAAAATATTCCATGTCAGTGATAGAGGCAAATCTTCATCGATATAGGTTCCTGAGATATTCAGGCTCGATTCGACAAATAATCCCTGATTTTGGTCGATGATGATCTGGGGTGCATCATCCGCAATCAAAGTCTCAGACATTCCAAGGGGTGAGAGCAGAATCAACACGCACAAGGCCGAACCAAGGCGACCAGTTCCCTTCACCATGATGAGAGGGTACCCCGCACCGTTTTCAACCGTTGGTTGGATTGAGCGCCCTTTAGGGCGCTTTTTCGACGGTTGCAACCTCATTCAAAGTTGTCACAATGCTGGCCTTGGCCGGGGAAGCTTGTCGGTTCACGAGGGTTCGTGTACCACTTCTCTTCACACTTGTTGGTGTATCCATCTTGGTCTACATCGATAATCGCATCTGCAGCATCGAACGGATCGAACTGGAAATAGTACTCCCATCCTGAGGCCATGTCGTCATTGTCATGGTCTTGATAGAAGACTTCGGGTCCATCTTCCAAGCCATCGGCATCGGTATCGTTCACAACCGGACTGGTGCCATTGAGGAGTTCTTCGTAGTTGGTGAAATTCTCCAGATCATCGTAGAACTGACTCCCCTCTGGAGTCGTCGGATCGAT
>CAXEUI010000200.1:0-2894 GCA_963999335.1 uncultured Candidatus Poseidoniales archaeon | reverse complement strand
GTAGATTTGCCGGGAAGTAACTACCTACAGCGCCTGATTGCACCACAGGGTCGAGCAACCCGTACGCGGACGCATTGCGTGAAGGGGTGCGCCATGGGAGGTGGATATCGCCATCTTCAGCGATGATTTGGCCAGGTTCATGATTACCGACTTCTCCGGTATAGACGGAGTAGATCGAAGCCGAGTCGGTCGAACAAGGACCATCGATACCGAGATTATTGGAATCGACACAACCGAAGTAGGTGGCGTTCTTCTCCAGAGAAGCCCAACCACTGAGCGGGTCCTCCCATCCAAACAGCCATTGATTCACCGATTGGGTCTTGTAAGGCACGACATCGAGGAAATTCTCCAACAGGGGCTCAAGGAACTGGTCGAACACCGTGTAACTGAACAACCAGCGGAGAGCACTCGCAGAGTTGTTGTCCAATCCGTAAATCTGAGCGACCAGATAATCATTCCATTCGTGAACAGTACCCCCTGCTGCAGGGATGAAATCTTCATCCATTGGAACCGAATAGCCCATGATCTCACCATAGAGGAAATCCTGTGCAAAACTATCGATGATGGAATGTGGTCCAGTGAATAGACCGGCTGTAACCGCAGGATCTAGATCGATTAACTCGTTGCCGTACACGGTGCTCCACAATGGCCCCAGATCCGTGCCTACATTGAGGCTCAGCGTGATGTATTCGTGATTGATCGGATCAATTGAACCGAACGCTTCCAAGAACCATTCATCGGCATTCATCTTGCCCGAATCGCCCGCTAACACCATCTCGAAGTCAGTGTCGGCTAGGAACCACGCGCCTGCCCAATCCAGGCCGATGCCGACCAATTCGGTGTATCCAAAGCGAGAGGATTCATTCATCGTGTATTCATTGAGGGTTGCGAAGGGGTCGTCCTGAGCACCTTGCAGGAAGTATGTGGAGCCGCAGAGAATCTTCTGACTGTCGCAACGCAGCAGGCCCACGAGAGTCCCATCCACTTCGCCAAACAGCAGATTATCCAGAGTGGGTTCGTCGTCGACTCGGACGCCGGTCATCTCTTCCAATCGGTCATTCAAATCATCGTGACTGGCCGATTCAAGGTTGGCCCCACCACCATGTGCAGTGAATCGAGCATTGATGGCATTGTAAATTGCATGATCCCGTGCAAATGTTTCGTTGTCATCAATTCCAACGTAGCCAAACAGGGTTGCACGTGCAATGGAATTGGGACCATTGTCAGGAACACCCAATCGCACCATGAGCATGGGGCCGATGTCACAGGTGAGGGCGATGCAGACCGTGTCGTCACCGGGATCCTTTGCGTCATACAAGACATGATGAAGAGTCGTATTGGCGATTTCAGATCCACCCCAACCGACCTCTGTCATCATCGCTTCTTCACCCGCAGTTGCGATATCGTCACTGACCCAGATTGAAGGGGCGCGCTCACTCATGTCGACGTACATCATATCGCGCGCGAAGGCGCCCTTGACGAATAAGGAGCCGAAATCGATGGCACTACCAGCCGCGCCAATCTTTTGCGTGTTGAACAGGATGTTGATGTTGGTCAATTGAGTATCGCCTGACATTCCGCCAGACCACTCATAGACGTTGTATTCGCGATATGTGAGTGTGCCCGCAGTCGAATCGTGATACAGAACCTCACGCTTGGTGGTCAATTCGTAAGTGATGGGACCCATCTTCTCGAACTGCATCTCTGCGGAGTCATTCTCCTGCAATTCATCGACGTTTGTGAGATTCCACGCGTAGAATGAACGGGTTGAGACAGCATTGAGCCATTCTTCGTCCTCCCAAGTGTCATTGGTCATCACCGTGGCTTCCGAGAGTTTCTCATCAACCACCCCCATGACGAAAGGTGAGACCACAAACAGATTGATGCTGATGAGAAGAATTCCGACGATGCCCAGTGCGATGGCCTTGGCGTTCATGGCTTCGCACCCACGGGTCCAATGAATAAGCAATACGGATGAAGGGGCGTGAAATTTGGAGTGGAAATTTCTGTATGGACCGGCTCAAGGTTTAACATCCAATCAACGAATCCCCGCGCATGGTATTCGGCCTTCGGGACAAGGTGCTGATTGGCGTCGGTCTGACCTTCCTTCTGTTGAATCTCACCCTTCTACCGATTGTATTCACCGGAGCAGTGCAGGGTGCTGTGGATGAGAATTTTGAAACATTTCCATTGGATACCGCCTGTGGAGAGGATGGCGATTGTTCGACTGTCGAGGGCGATTGGGCCACCTCGACTGCTCAACGCGATTATTACGCCTGGGATGTGACGAATCTAGACGACGTCATGGGCACTGGAGCCACGCCGACCTATCAGAAAATGGGGCCATTCACCTATGACATCATTTCGACGAAAACACTCATCGAACATGATGAAGATGCAGGGGAATTGACCTACAATCTGGTCAAATCGTTCGAATGTGCTTCAGACAGTGCGATGCCTTGTGATACCGAAATCACGCAATTGAACATCCAATTCAGACCCCAGATTATCGGGGCCACAGGCACAGCGTTCAATGGCATCATGGATCTGACCAAGATTGGCTTCGCGAGCGCGGTGATGAACCAGGATCTCAACACGACGCAAGCTGGGATTGCCACGTCGCAGGACATCATAACGAAGACCAACACTATTGCGGGAGGAAGCGGATATGGATATTATGGAACGGCGGCTCTGGGAACAGCCGAAGCGATGGGAAAGGTGTGTGTGTTCGAGTGCAATGAAGACGATGGCAATCCGTTGCCAGCACCTGATTGGTCAGGCCCGCGACGGCATTCTGCTCATGCACGATCAACGGCCGGCGCAACAACCATGCTGCCAGCCCTCCCGGTCCGCTGGCGAACCCTCCCAGTCCCACCACCAAGTGGGGGTCGAAA
>CAXEUI010000199.1:0-2930 GCA_963999335.1 uncultured Candidatus Poseidoniales archaeon | reverse complement strand
CCTGATCTTCTTCTCGGCCCACGACATTTGGCGGCACCCAATCGTAGGAAAGTGGCGCCGCATCGAGCAAGATGAGGCCCGCGCCAATCCGATTCAGGTATTCAGCCATCGAGGTCTCCCACTGTTGGCTGTTCTTGAAGATATGGAATGCCACACGCGCGCGCGCCCCCGATGGCGTGATGCGTGTGCGTGCGCGAGAGCCTCAGGGAATCTCATCGAACTGGTATCCCGTCTCCCACTGTTTCTCACCAAGAGCCACTTCAAGTTCAAATGGTGTAATCAGCGGTTTGGCATATCGCACCGAGTCATCGATTGCAATCCGTGGGCACGCCGTGTTGACAAAGGCGTCCACGGGATAGAAGTCAATCAGTTCAGGACCGATGTGTTCCAGTGCCAACAGGTACCCCTTCTTGCCGTGCTTCTCGAGAATTTTCTTCATTCTCAGCGCGAGCGTGCGGCGCATTTGACCGGGTTTCTCCCCAATCAGAATGCCAAATGATTGTGCGTTGTCGCAAGCCATGATGAGTCCGAACCGCTGCCGCAAGATTCGCTCGATTCGCTTGAACGACATCTCTTCGGCATCACCCGAATATGGGTCGAGCATCGCCAATGGTTTGCCCGTGTGCAGAACCAGACCGATGGGATGGAAATCTCCGCTTCCCAGGAATAGATAGTGTCCAATGTCGTCTTGGTCACCCGAATAATTGCAACCCAAGACTTGGCCGGGGAATGTCAGTCGATCCCCACCTACGGGCACTTCGACCTCAAATCCCGCCTCCTCAAGGCGCTCTTTGTAATCGAAAATCAGATGCAGGTGCTGGATGCTCCCCACCAATCCCAGTTTGGTCCCAGTGAGTGGAGCGAGGCGCCCCACTGCATCTAGAAACCGTTCTTGCGCTTCCTCAGCGCCAACCGCTTGCTCGGATTGAGCCTCAGCCAATCGCTGTTCTGCGATTGCACGATGTTGTGCGAGAATGGGCAACACAGGGTCGATGGCTGGATCTCCATCGTATGTGACGTTGATGAATTGGGTTGGCATTCCTGAATCAATGTTCATCTGCGAGTGACCCATGTGTGCGACCAGTTCTACACCCATTCGCTGCATCTTATCATGGACCAGATCACAGGCTCCATAGCAGGGGTCTGCAGCGAGGATTATTTTTGCCGAAGTTTCTTCTTCTATAGCATCCATCATGTCCAACGCTTGCATCTTCAAACCTTCAGGAACCTGCAATGCGACGAGGCGATTGTCATTCGACTTGATTCGCTCGATCAATTCATCGAGTTCGAAGTCGTGCCTGTCCATATCCATGGCAATGCCTGCCACGCCGTCATACATCACCTTGATGAATCCACCCTTTGGGGTGAATCAATCGAGGAGAACAATCTTGTCATCTTGCATCTCAATGCGAACCAGGCTGTTAAGGGGCCAATCACCTGCAGCACGGACCTTGTTCATTCCCTCACCCTTCTCGAATACAATCCAACAATCTTGGACAATTGCCCCTAATCCATCCAAGGCTCTCAGAATCGGAAGGAGTGTGCCCCCGGTGCTCACGACGTCATCGACAATCAGTACACGTGCGCCTGCGTCGATATCATTGAGGAAGATCTCTCCCTTCGAATAGCCCGTGGATTGGTCGATGGAAACTTCACCTGGAAGCCCATACTGCCGCTTTCTACCAATGACGAGCGGTTTGCCGCTCGAGAGGCAGAGGGCAGCTGCCAAAGGGATGCCCATGGCTTCGATGCCGAGAATAATGTCGATTGAATCCCAGTCCACGTTCTCTGAGATCAGGTCGCGGGCTGCTGCGAGGAGTTCTGAGGATTGTCGGGGCACTCCATCAGAGAGTGGATGCACGAAGTAGGGGTATCCTCCCTTCCAGACAACAGGGGCTTGCAAGACGCTGCTCTTCAGCAACTCGAGACGCATGTCGATGGTCGTCGTCTGCTCGCCCATGGACAGCGAGAGAGAGCCTTGGTTTTGAAGAATTTGATTAAAAAAAATATCCCCCAAGGGCGCCGAAGCGCCCTTGAGGGACATGTGTGTTATCTTGTGATGTGCGATTCGAGTGGTTTTACTTACTCTTCTTCGCCAATCAGGCCGTCAATCTGGCAACCTAGGAAGGCACCAATACCGACGAACAGACCGTCGCAGATCCAGTTGACTGCGGTGTCTGCGATGCCATCGAGTGCGCCGACGAGGGAATTACCCATCGAGTCTGCACCCGTCACGGTCATTGCGCCAAACACAACCATCAGCCCAAATGCACTCGCCCATGCGGAATCGCATCGCGTGTGCACCTGCCACCAGATTGCACCTGCGGCAACTGTTCCCAGTACGCCCCAGATGTTGTCACCAATGTCTGGGATCCACATATCTGTGGAGGCCCATTCATGGTTCGCACCCAATTCAGTTGCCAACAATATGGCGAGTACGGCACCAACTATCTGTGCCACCAAGCGCATACCATTTGCCATCCAGTTGCCTTCGGTATCCGACAGGTCACCGGTCATGATGTGCGACCAAGTGACAACTGGCAGAAGATGGGCACCGCTGAACGCCATCCAGGTCACTGCAAGAGCGACTGCTCCCGACAGTGTACCCAGTCCCATTCCGAAGACGATCCACGTGAGCAAAAATGCCCCGCCGATTTCAGCCTTCATTGCTTTCATATCTATATCCATTTCTTTCACCTTTTTCTATCGCTACCTAAGCGATTAGCGCGTTCGCGCCAAATGTGCTTATGAATGATTCTATAGTGAATCTGCAAATAAGGCGTGTTTAAGGGGTTTTCAAAAAACGCCGATGTGCCCATTGAAAGTAGGTGTAATTCACTACACCGAGTCGAAAATCAGATGCTAAGGGAGAGAACCCGGGCCCCGAAGGACCCGGGCAATCCCCAGTATGTCATTCTGCTCAGAAGATC
>CAXEUI010000198.1:0-2935 GCA_963999335.1 uncultured Candidatus Poseidoniales archaeon | reverse complement strand
TTGGATGATTCTCTCTGGTTCACAGATGCGTTCGACGATGGGGATGTATTCGGGATGAGCATCAATCACTGGCCCCAGAGACTCAAGGACCTCAAGGCACGACTGATGGAACTCAGGCTGGTTCGGATCTCTAGCAACGACTTTGTCGTAAATTGCCTTCATTTCAGGGTGCATTTTCATTTCACCTGTAGGACTCCGAGGGGGTTCTGACCACCACTTCGGTATGGCCGGCGACCTCAGACCCCCTTTTGAAGGGTCCGCATCTCATCCCCTCATCCACCACGGTTTGTTTTGAATCGTATGCTCGCAGTGATGCGGTTTCTGTCACAAGTAGGTGTAGTATTAACACCGCTTACTGGAGTGCGACCCAATTGCCATCTGCATCGTAGTATCCACCCCATTGTTTGGCCTCTTCGTACCACGCCTGCTGCTCTGCGGTCCATTGCGACGGGTCCTCACCCCAAGATGTGACCTTTCCGTGTTCCTCAATCATGGCCAAATCGGAATCTGAACCGGAATCTACCCCACCTCCCGGGTGGGAATCCGCACCCGCGATGTCGTCCTCAAGGCTAAATCTTCGAGATTCGAGTCGGTCCTTCAGGAGTAAGCCCTGTCCCGCACCAAGCCGATTCGATTCTAGCATCCCATCAAGTTCCTTCTCAACGGCAGCCAATCCAGCGTATCCTTCAGCTTGCTCGACCATCAACAACATGCCTTCGTATTCTCGGCGCTTGCCCTTTCCGGACGTGAACAACGTCCAGGCCATGATGAGCGTGAGCAGTAGTCCACTGGCAAGGACGGCCATGACGCCCTGAATGACGGGGTCATCAAGGGTGGCTGTCTCTATGATCTCCTCGTGGTCGGCAACGAAGTCACCATCTACGTCGGAGGGGGTCGAGAGAGCGTCGAGCGGGTCAGATGGAGGGTCTGCACTGAGTTCGGTGATGTCTGAATATCCATCGCCATCAGTATCGGAATCCTTCATATCAGGCCAGCCATCGCCATCCATATCCGGGCATCCAAGGAAGAAGCGAGTACTGGTGCCATAGTCATCAGGGCAGTTGTCGGACAATTCAGGGTCCCCACGTTGGTCAGCATATCCATCTGAATCTGTATCTGACCACAGATTTGGATCTGTGTTCCACAAGTCAATTTGGTCGGCCCATCCGTCTCCATCGCCGTCTGCACAACCATACACCTCATCCTCATGAGAAGTGCCGGCCCAGTTCAAGCAATCATCCGCTTGATTTCCACCGGGTTCATCGCCATATCCATCCTCATCTTCATCGGACCATTGGGTGGGATCCAGATGGAAGGGGTCATTGTCATCTGAAGTGCCATCGCCATCTGCGTCAGGGCAGCCATTTCGGTCTACTGTCGAGGTACCCCAGAGTTCAGGACAATCATCGACTTGACCTGGAATGCCATCGTCAACCCAGCCATCTCCATCACTGTCGGGACACCCATTGTCCATTAGACTCGGCAATGATGGGCATTCATCGTGATCGTTGGACCAGCCATCCCCATCATTGTCTGGACAGCCATAACGATCCCGGGTTGATGTGCCGGGTCGATCGACGCAGGCATCCCATTCGGTTCCAAATTGATTGTCACCATAGCCATCGCCATCCATATCCTCCCATTGAGTGGGATTGTCATCCACATCATCGCCCTCGTCAGACCATCCATCTCCATCACTGTCAGGGCATCCGACGAGATCGCGAATCGAGGTTCCTGGTTCGTACATGCAGTCATCGTATGGCCCCCAAGGCCCACCGGCGCTCAAATCTTCAAATCCATCACCATCAAAATCGAGAGGAGTGGGGTCAGAGACGGTGGCGTTCTCAATCCACATCCCCGGCCAGTGTTCAGCACGCGTGTCATTCCAAGTTGGATCACCCCAATTGTCACCCAAGCCATCACTGTCGGAATCCGACCATTGTGATGGATTGTTCATGAAATAATCATTCAAATCGGATTGTCCATCGGAATCCAGATCCCGGCATCCCAATCGGTCACGCCAAGAATCACCCCACTCATTTGGACAAATGTCGGGGGTGAAACCATCGGGATTCTCGCCGAATCCATCACCATCACCATCAATCCATTGCGTGGGTTCGTACGGGAGATCATCGCCTTCATCAGACCATCCATCGCCATCTGCATCTGGACAGCCATATCGATCCAAGTATGAGGTTGCATACACTGTTGGGCAACTGTCCCCCTGCCAGCCATCGAGATTGTCACCGTATCCATCGCCATCTGTATCTCGCCATTGTGATGGCTCCCAAGGGAAATCGTCCACTTGGTCGCTGATTCCATCCCCATCTTGATCTGAACCGAACATCAGGACGAAGCCATCGGCGCCCGCCGCGGCACTGTAGGATATCTGTCCAGAACCATCAGTGGACATGCCATTGAAATATCCGCCAAAGGCATACATGCCATTTCTCATGGCGACTGCCCAGCCGTATTCAGAACTCGAACCGCCGAATTTCTTCATCCAGTCCCAGCCACCTGAGGAGGGGACGTGGGCCATGAATGCATCATAGGAACCAGTCGAGGACAACTGGTTGTTGCCAAACCACGCGTTACCGTTGAACATCCCGGAGATCGTGATATTGCCTGACGTCTGGTCCATATCCAAATCATAGCAGTAATCTGTACCCGTGCCTCCAGCAGCCTGAGCCCAAAGAACAGTCCCATTGGCATCCCATTTGGCCACGAAACAATCCCAATTGTTGGATTGCTGATAGGCGTTAATTCGATAGTTGTTGTTGGCGTTGAAATCCATGAGCTGCTGGAATCGACCGGAAGCGGCAACATTGCCTGAATCGTCAATCGCAACTCCTTCACCCCAAGAACTCCTAGAGGATGATAGGTATCCGGCCATCTTGGCCCAAGTCACTTGTCCTAAATTGTTGAATTTCGCGAC
>CAXEUI010000197.1:0-2958 GCA_963999335.1 uncultured Candidatus Poseidoniales archaeon | reverse complement strand
AATCTTGCGACTGGTCGAACTTGGACAGTAGGCCGTGCTTGAGCCGTAGAAACAGGTGGCCGCCAATTGGTCATCGATCTGCTCGAGGCCGAACATGGCGTAGGAACGGGGAATCTCACCTTGCAACTCAGGCCAATTGGAGCGTTGATGATAGACGTTCACCCACGACAAACGATTATCGTCACAATAAGAATACATGTACGTGTAATAGTAGCAGTATACGTTCACTGTGATTCGAGGCATCTGGACATCCAGTCCAGCGGGACGGACGTAGGAAGAAGCCACTCCCATGCTACCGGAAGGAGAAATGGTCCCCAGGCTCCAAGTCTGTAGTGCGATGTTCGGTTGACTGCGATCGACCTTCCAAAGATCCATGTCATATTGGTTGCTCAAGCGAGTTCGCTGCACCACATACATATCATTGGTCACCGGATCGATGGAGATGCCTCCAACTTCCAAGGTCGCCCAATACCTTTCACAGGTGTAGGTTACACCCCCACCGCTGGTGGTAGACACCGACCACTTCGTAATCCCTGCATAGGTTGTCAGACTCTGGTAGAAGGAAGTCATCCATACCGTGCCATCGCCATCACTGGTTGCATCAGTGATGTAGTACACATTGGCATTCGTACAGTTGTTGTACGAAATGGATACAGTTCCAAGAGAGGCTCCAGTGGTTGCATTGTATCGGTTGATTGCACTCAGAATATAACCACCATACGACGAAACAGACTGGTAGCGAATCACATGGAGTTCATCGCCCTGCTTGACCACTGGGCCCATATAGCCCCAAATTCCACCAGAGGTACTCATTGTACTCGAATCGCTGATTCCACTGAACCCGGCTTCCGCGGCAGAGAAGTATTGGCCAGTCGTATTCAGGCTGCCACCCGTGGATGATGCCACTTCGTTCTGATTGCTCATCGACCAGTATGTGGTATCATCTGTGGGCCGAAGTTCAAGTTGATCATTGTCAACTTTCACATTCTGCTTATATCCATAGTACCATCCACCCTGATTGATGTACCAACTCTGTTGGCTTGAACCCGTTGTTCCCTGACCACCGAAATCAGCATTGGTTGTTCGATTCATCCAGGTCACAGTCGAGGCTGACCCTTCGACCTCAAATTCGACATTCTCGACATTGGCTCCGAATGGCAACGTCACACCGGGTGTGTCCGCATCTCCAGTTTGGGTGAAGACATGCGTGAAGGTCGTGGTTCCATCCGAATATTGTGTCTCAGTCACCGCCGCCGCAAATGGCAACGCCGTGGAAAAAAGCAGTATTGCGAGGATGAAAATGGCCACTCTTCGCATACGTTCCTCGCCCCTGTCGACCTGTCGGCTGCGCCGACACTCCGCACCTTCGGCTTTCAATCTATTCCGGGCCCGTCAGGGCCCGTTTGAGGCGAACACTCAACAGTGCCAAGAGTTTCGCCGATTTCGGCCAGAAGGAATTCTAGGCGGGGTGTTGAATCATGAAGAAAGGAATTTTCGCTCCACTGAAGAGTTGGTGGGAGGGCCAAAGAGATCGCCATTTGTTCATATTGGGTACCATCTCCTTCCTTGCATTCAGCATTGTCATGTGGTCAATCATCTACTTCTTCTTCCTAGATGGTACAAAAGACCCGGATTTAGACCATCTCACAGATGGAACATGGGCTGGCTTATTCATCGGATTCACCGTTCTCATCTTCGTGGGTCCTGAATTCATTCATTATCAGGGCCGATGGAGTTTCCTGATGGAAGTGATGCGTTCTACATCGCGCTCAGAATTGGGCCGGGAGCGCAAGGAAGCCGAAGAGGCCGCAACCCTGCTGGGATCCGTTTGGAGCGCTCGCTTGAAAGCGCATTTCATCGAGCATGGCCTTGCCAAAGGTCGGGCCAAATCCACTGAAGATGAAGGAGAGAGCGTCCCCGAAGACCTCCTCATCAACTGGTGGCGGACCGAAGATTCACGTCTTTCACGCATGTTAGATGCGGAGGTTCTGCGGGAACCATGGCTGAATCGCTCGTTGGGTTCCGTGGGATTCCTTGGTTCCATTCTCCAACTCTGCAACATGTCGTTTGGCATCGTTCGCAATTCAGCTGAGGAACGGGTCAACACCCTCGTCATCTGGGATTGGTTGAACGGAGCGAGAATTGATTCCGTTCCAGCCCCCTATTTTGATGACATTTCAGGGTGGTTCGTGCTGCTCATCTCTGTATTCTTGTTCTGGGTATCCTTCCCCGCATCGGGTGAGCGTCCAGAGCCAGAAGCCACAGAAAGTCGAATGGAAGAGGAGTGAAGCCCATGGGCGAGGCTTGGTCCTGGGCGAGGGAGGCTTTGCTTGCGGGCGGCCTAATTGCCACCCTAATTGCCACCCCAAGTGCCACCCCGATTGCCACCCCAATTGCCACCCCAATAGCCACACTGATTGCCAGCGATTCATGGTCACGCATCATATATCCGAGCCAGAACGTCAGAAGCGCTCCAGTCTCCGTGGTAATCCCCACGCTTCCCCCCTCGGAGTGTCGGTAGTATCCCACGCACAGTAGAACGATGAGCGCACCGAGCGTCATCAGCGTATAACTCAAGGGGAGCAATCGACAAACAGCGCCGAGAAGTGCAAAGATTGTGAATGTCCGTACACCTGCTTGTTTCTTTTCTCCTGGAGTCCGGTTCTTGTAACGTTCCACGCCGATTAACAGTCCGATGGCAAGCACTTCCCCGAATGTCTTGAACGTCCCAATGTTGAATTCCATGGTCATCGACCTCGCGTTTCCAACTTAGATCATGTTGGGTTTGAATCAGGAGCGCAAGTATTCCTAACGAGATAACCGTCAGAATCATGAAGCTGCCACATAGATGTCCGTTTTGACAGAGAAGATGCACCACTCGTAGTTAGCATTTGAAGCATTTCCAAGGAATTACAACGGGTGCCGTCACCACGCGTGCGGTGCCCGTTTTCGCGTTCT
>CAXEUI010000196.1:0-2966 GCA_963999335.1 uncultured Candidatus Poseidoniales archaeon | reverse complement strand
TATCACGGGCCTGGGCAAGAATCACACCTCCGACGCCTGCGAATGTCTGCCCTCCAAGGAACAGGTTGCGAGTCAATTCAAAGATGAAGGCAAGACCGACAATCGCTACATTGAGCATCAGATAGGAAGCAAGGACCGCTTCGATGTTTTTTGCATCCACAATTCGTTGTAACAATTCTTCACTTGCCCACGCTCTGACAATCGTATCTCCGATGATGCCTCCATAATTGAGCAAGTTATACACAACATCTGGATCGGGTTGATTGATGAGGATGTAGACCAATGTGACAATTCCATTGATGGCGGTAATCGGCATAGTCGCAAGGAAAACGACAAGGAAAAGAGCGATGAGTCGCCGCCTAAAGCCTGGCCTGTCAGGATCAATCGGTGTTTTCCAGCCCTTCACAGTTCGCCATTTTGAGAGAAGCAGTGTGTTCCATGAGGCTCCCATGATTCGACCATAAGCAAAAATGGTCGGTGACATGAAGACTAGAAGTGCAATCCCTGCCCACCGAATCATGATTGTGGAATCGTACGTATTGTTGGCATGGGCTGCAGTCCAACCGTAATAGATGAGAGACCCCAATATCATGGTCATCGCAACAGATGTACCAACATAACCAATCAACTGCGAAGAGAATTTTTGATGAATCAGACGTTTGTTCATGGCGCGAATCTGTGCATACATGGTCACGATTGGAGAGACGATGATTGGAATCGAAACAAACGCAACAGTGACGAAAACAATCGGCTTGTAAAATGTCCCGGGGCCAATGATTAATTCGGCCACAATGAGCATTATTCCCCCCATTGCCATTAGATATGACAACACACCAAACGAGACTCCACGAAGGTTGAGAAGTTCCCTCGTTTGCTGTTTTGTACGGGTGAGCCGATGGACCTCATAGAGATCATCATCGACTTCAAAGGCAACCTGAAGATTTCCGAGGCTGATGGGCAGAATCCATTTCCATAGGATAACTGTACCCACCGCAGCCACAATCACTGGAATGAGCAAACCAATGTCAAGAGAGCCATAATCGACAATCTCCGCTTCAGCCGCACTTAGAGGCAACAAGCAAATGAGCAATGCTAGGCCGAAGAGCAGAAGTCGAAAGTCGCGCATCAGGTGTCCACCCTGCGCTCTGGTTCTAAGCGCTTGCGACTCCACGCTGCGGGAACCGCAGCGTGGCATGCGCACGTGAGGGGTCAGCGATTCCGTTGAAGAAATCGTTCGATTCGGTCAAAGGCCTCATTCAAGACATCGGTATCGGCGAGGAAAACCAAGCGGAAGTGCCCCTGTCCCATTTCGGCAGAAAATCCACTGCCATGGACCAGAAGCACGTGTTCTTGATGCAGCAAGTCCAGAACGAAATTTTTGTCATTCTTTGCCCACTTCGGATCCGTCAATCTTACAAACATGTAGAATGCCCCCCCAGGCATCTGCACATCCAAGCCCTCAATCTCAGAAATTCGCTGTATGCATAGGTCTCTATGAGCGCGAACTTTCTGTAAGTACCCCTTCATCCAATCTTTCGATTGTTCCAGCCCTGCCAAATACCCCATCTGGGCTGGTGTTGAAGCACACAACCGGGCTCTCAACAATCGCTCGATTCCATCACGCACAGCCCCCAATCTGTCGGTAGGGTCGTGCAATGCCATGTATCCGATTCTCCATCCGGGGGCGTAGTACACCTTGGAGACACCGTTCAGGGTGAAAATCGGCACTGTTTTGCTTCTGGAAGCGACGCTGCTATGTGTATTGGTGAAATCGAGTTCGTCGTAGATTTCATCGGCGATGATCATGCAATTCGGCCACTTCTCAGCAATTGAAATCAATTGATCGATTTCGGCTGGAGCCGCCACATTCCCCGTTGGATTGTTAGGATTGATGAGGACCAGCAGACGAACATCCGCATCCATCTTTGATTCAATATCATCAAGATCCACCTTCCATCCATCGTCAGGATCGAGACGATATTCGATGGTTTCAGCTCCGAACAATTGTGGGTAGGCCATGTAGGGTGGGTAGTGTGGACCCGGGGCTAGAACCTTGGCCCCGTCCTCTAGTGTGGCTGCGAAGATGATTTGCAGAGCTTCGGTCACGCCGGTACAAACGTAGACATCATCAGAGGTACAATGCCAGCCTTTTCCACATTCATCGAGAGCAATTGCTGAACGTAGCACAGGGAGACCATATGATGGTGAATACCCGGTTTCCCCCCTCGAGAGACTCTCTTGGAAGGCTCGAATCATGTGTTCAGGTGTTGGCAACCCTGGGTAGGCGATAGGATCGCCAATATTCAGTTTCAATATTTCATGCCCTTCCGCTTCCAGAGCGGTGGCTGGTATGACTACATCACGAATCGCGTATTCGATTCGTGCAGCGCGCTTGCTCACAGGGATATCAGTCATTGCAACCCCCCCATGCGCCGGACTTCGTTGAAATGCTGCGCGGGTACAGGTTGAACACTGAGGCGGGAACCTTTGGCCAACAACGGCATGCCCTCAAGCGAGGCGTTCGCTTTCATATCAGGCAGCGTCACGATGTTTTCCATGCCTTCGACAGGTTCGATATCCACCATCATCCACCTTGGATTTTCGGGCGTGGCTTTTGGATCGTAATAGTTCGAATCTGGGTCTTGCGCTGTGTGGTCTGGATATCCCTCTCTGCACACTAGAGCCACACCTGCAACATGCGGAGGTTTGGTGTTGGAATGATAGAAGAGGACCATGTCGCCAACCTTCATATCGTCTCTCATCGTATTCCTTGCCTGATAGTTGCGAACACCGTCCCAATGAGTTCGTTCATCCTCTACAAGTTGCTCCCATGGATAGACGTGAGGTTCGGACTTCACGAGCCAGTATGCCACCATCGAGCCCCTAGGGGCTCGCCCCGGTTTGAAAGGCTTCACCATGCGTCGTCAGCGTTGCCCAGAAGCACTGCATCATACGAGTCTGCAGCA
>CAXEUI010000195.1:0-2975 GCA_963999335.1 uncultured Candidatus Poseidoniales archaeon | reverse complement strand
AGACTCTCCTGGAAGCAAAGCGTTTGAGGGGCGTCGGTATTGGGCAGATATCGATTGTGGCATTTCTGGCCGGCTGCGGACCAAGGCAGTGATCGATGCCTACAATCGGCCGCGCAAAAAAAAAGACAGGGTCGAGCCGAGGTGGCCCCGCTCGCCGCGGACGGACTCTACGACGACCCGACCCCCGCCGCGGGCGTGATCGCCGGCATCGGTCTGGTCCACGGTCGGCACGTGATGGTGGTGTGCAACGACCCCACCGTCAAGGGCGGCACCTACTACCCGATGACGGTGAAGAAACACCTTCGCGCACAGGATATCGCCCTTCAGAACAATCTGCCTTGTATCTATCTGGTCGATTCTGGCGGGGCATTCCTCCCGATGCAAGACGAGGTCTTTCCAGACAAAAATCACTTTGGTCGAATCTTCCGGAATCAAGCCGTCATGAGTGGAAAGGGCATTCCGCAGATTGCTGCAGTGTGCGGCTCCTGCACCGCAGGAGGTGCGTATGTTCCAGCGATGTCAGATGAATCGATTATCGTCAAAGGCAACGGTACAATCTTTCTAGCAGGTCCGCCATTGGTCAAGTCCGCAACAGGTGAGGAGGTCACTGCCGAGGAACTGGGTGGGGCTGATGTCCATACCGCTCAATCTGGTGTGGCGGACCATTTCGCCGAGGATGAACCCACTGCACTGCGCATGGTCCGTAACATCGTCGAGAACCTCAATACTGGACCGAAGACGAAGTTGGATATTCAGGCCCCTGAGGATCCCGTCTACCCCACCGATGAAATTCTCGGCATCATCCCTGAAGACAATCGAACCCCGTTCGATGTACGTGAGATTATTGCAAGAATCGTCGACGGCAGCAGATTCCATGAATTCAAGGCACGATATGGCCAAACTCTCGTTTGTGGGTTTGCTCGAATTCATGGATATCCCGTTGGAATCGTTGCGAACAATGGCATTCTGTTCTCTGAATCCTCCCTCAAGGGAGCGCACTTCGTAGAGCTCTGCGGACAGCGTGGAACACCTCTTGTCTTCTTGCAGAACATTACGGGCTTCATGGTCGGTCGTGATTACGAAGCCGGGGGCATTGCCAAGGATGGTGCAAAACTCGTGACAGCCGTGTCCTGTGTACCCGTCCCCAAGTTCACCGTCATCATCGGCGGCAGTCATGGTGCGGGCAACTACGGTATGTGCGGTCGAGCCTACGACCCTCGTTTCCTCTTCATGTGGCCCAACAGTCGCATTTCAGTCATGGGCGGTCCTCAAGCAGCAGACGTTCTTGCGACCGTGAAGCAGGATCAGAGGGCTCGGGAGGGCCTTGACCCGATGACGGATGCGGAATGGGATGCTTTCCAGGCCCCCATTTTAGAGAAATACGAAGTTGAAGGTTCACCCTACTATTCGACAGCGCGATTGTGGGACGATGGCATCATTGATCCACGAGATACACGCGATGTTCTAGGTCTGGCAATCAGTGCCAGCCTCAACGCGCCGATGCCAGACACGAAATTCGGCATATTTAGAATGTGATATATCAATTGCAAAATCAAAAAATCAATTGGGAAGTGAAAGAATGACAGACCGACCGAATATGGATGGCCAGCCAGCGACTGAATTGGTGGCATTCGAAGTGGATGGTGCAGGTGCGCACCTCAAATTGTCCCGAGAGGACAAGTTCAACGCAATGAATGACCAGATGATCGACGAGTTGATTCGTTTACTCCAATGGAGTGCTGAGCGTTCGGTCGGAGCCACTGGCGAATTATTGGATTCCTCCGGTAGGTCCTACCTGCGAGTGTTGATTGTCAGCGGTGCTGGCAAGCATTTCTGCGCAGGGGCTGACATCAACATGATGCGTGATGCTGGGGCAAAGACGGCTGAAGAGAACCGTGAGGATTCCGCTCGTCTCGATCAACTCTTCAACGGGCTGTGGTCACACCCCTGCTTCACCATTGGAGCCGTACAAGGTGTGGCTCTTGGTGGGGGGGCTGGACTCATCGCTTGCATGGATCATGTCATCGCCGCCTCCAACATCAAAATAGCTCTCTCTGAGGGTAAGTTGGGAATACTTCCTGCGGTCATCGGACCCTACGTGTATCGCAGAGTCGGTAGCGCATGTTTTCGCCGTCTTGCCATGCAAGCGAGTCGCATTGAGGCCGAGGAGGCTCAAAGGGTTGGAATGATTGAACAGGTTGTGAACTCAGTGGATGACTTGCCAGCGGCCGTGGATGCGATGGTTTCAGAGGTTATGAGCACAGGACCCATGGCTGTCACTGCGTCGAAGGAACTCGCTTTTGGATTTGACCGATGGGTAGGAACAGATGAGGAGTTGCGAGCTTGGACGCTCGACTTCACTAGCCGGATGAGGGGTAGTGATGAAGGTCAAGAGGGATTGGCCTCATTCGTTGAGAAGCGACCACCCAATTGGAAAGAGGAGTGAACTCCACATGGGTGGACCTGATTGGATGGAGGGCGCCCCAAGTCCGATATCCAAGATTCTGGTCGCCAATCGTGGTGAGATTGCTTGCCGTATTTTCCGTTCATGTGCAGAATTGGGGCTGGGCTCAGTCGCCATTTATTCAGAAGCAGATCGAGGTTCATTGCATCAACAAACTGCTGACGAATCTGTCTTCTTACCGGGGGATAACCTTGCAGAGACCTACCTCAATATCGAGGCCATATTGAATGCCGCTGAAGAGACAGGAGCCGATGCGATTCATCCGGGATATGGCTTCCTCTCCGAGCGTAGTGCCTTTGCCAATGCAGTCATCGAGGCAGGCCTTGTCTGGATTGGACCCTCCGCGCATGCCATCGATGAGATGGGAGACAAGATCAGTGCTCGACGCGCCATGATTGCTGCCGGAGTCCCCGTCATCCCCGGTGAGGAATTGACCCTTGAGAATCCCGATGAAATGGTGGATGAACTCGTTCGTGCTGCAACTCGGGTGGGATACCCATTGTTACTGAAG
>CAXEUI010000194.1:0-2977 GCA_963999335.1 uncultured Candidatus Poseidoniales archaeon | reverse complement strand
TATACAGCGCCGTATCCGCCTTCCTGATCAACCGTTCCGGGTCAGCGTGCATGGCGTCCGCTGTCGCCAGCCCCAGACTGACCGTCACCCCAAGCACCTCATCATCCACCTTCACCTGGTGCCGCTCAATCGCCTCACGAATCCGGCATTGAGTGCTGGCCTACCTCCATTCTTGACTGAGAAGGCAGGCATGCACTCTGGATTGATGGTGGCACAATACACCGCATGTGCATTGGTTGCAGAAACTCGTATTCTCTCACATCCCGCTGCCAATCAAAGTATTCCTGCTGCCGCTGATCAGGAAGATTTCGTGAGCATGGGTATGACCACCACGCAGAAGACCCGACAAATCATTGAGAATTGTTATGGCGTTCTTGCCATCGAGATGATTGCGGCCGCTCAAGCCCTCGATATCAGAGATGGCACGCCAGGAACCGGTGTTCATGCAGCGCATCAGGTCATTCGCAAATACATATTACATCTCGATGAGGATCGACCGCTGTTCCCTGACAATGATCGCATGGTGGAGTTGCTCATGTCGACTGATTTGTTGGATGCTGTCGAAAGTGCTGTTGGAATACTCGACTAAACAGGCTCACCCTGAAGTATTTTGTCGAGTGAACTTTCGATATCATCAAGCCCTGTCAATTGCATGATTCTGAAGCGCATCTTTGTTGCTTCAACGGAATGACCTCGGACCTCAATCATCTGAATTCGTCGTTCGCATTCAATGGCCCTTCGAACTCGCTCTTCTACTTCACGATAAATCACATATCGCTCTTCACGTACTGCCTTCATGGCATGATCTAATTCGGATACATCGAATCCCATTTCGACCCATTGCTGCATTCGACGTGTGAGGACATCGGTGGATAATGCTGGCTCCCCAATCGACGAGAGCATCTTCAATCTTGAAAAATCAGTCTGAGGTTCGATTTGATTAGCCGGTTCATCATCGATGACGGGTGTATCCTCTGATTCTATCTGAGGTGCTTCGGAATCATCAATGATTTCTGCAGATGAGAATTGGGGTGCGATCTCAAATGGCATGGCTTCCCTTCGAAGATGAGCAATTTCTGTCCCTTCCAATGAAAGAGGCGTGAAGGGGAGCAAGACAGTCCATTGCTTGCCATTCAACTCATCTGCAAGGCTGCGGGTGAACGCCAGAAATGCATCAAATCCATGTCGATGAATCAGGTATTCCACGGCATCTAGCCAAATAAGGCCCGTGTCCGTAGATATGCGGGTGCTGATGGCGTGATGAATACGTTCAAGCGATGGAGAGAGGGCATGAGCATCCATTGATTCTGAGAGCCATTTGAATTCAATTCGTTCTAATTTCAGATGCTGTCCAAGACGTTGTGGAGATAGGCGGCTGAAAACAGTGATTGGGGTTTGAAGTTCATGCTGAACCATGGCAAGCCAATGAAGTGGATCACGGGGGTCCTCGGCAAGGATGCTGAATACGCGGCCCTGAGGCGGCAGGTTTAGGCCTGCATTTCCAATCAACGACATGGTACCAGTTTCCCTTGAACTGAGACCGCTATTAGCCCATTCGGATAACGTATGCTGCCAATCATCGTTCGGATTCAATCTTCAATGCTCCGACTGAACTGTTATATCGTCGTCCAAGAGTGGTTCAATCGGTGTGGACTTGGCTGGGGACGATGACGATTCTAATGATTCAGAAGTGAATATGGCTGAATGTGGTGCTTGTCGCGCCGTCATTCCAATCGATTCCACATCCTGTCCGGAGTGCAGTGTCTCATTTTCTGGTGTTGCAGACGATGATATGGGAGAGTGTGGAGCATGTGGAACACTCGTCCCTATCGATAGTAAATCGTGTTCACAATGTGGTGTTCACTTCGTTCTAGATGATTTGACTACAGCTCTATCCATTTGGATGAAGGATGAGGGACTCACCATCACAGAATTGTTTGGCATGGTGGATGCGGATGATGACGGTTCCCTTACCTCAGCAGAGGTCAAGGGTGCATTGTTGGATCGTAATCTCGCCTTCCTAGGTGCAGATGAATTGGACCGATTCCTAACTCAGATTGATTTGAATGACGATGGAGTCATTTCATTCCCTGAACTCGCTGCGGCTCTTTCGATGCCATGGACTCCGCCCGAAGATACGGCGGTCCTCGAACCAGAAGAAACTGAAGAGGATGAGGTCGACGAAACAGAGGATGATTCTGATTCAGACGATGAATCCGATGATGACGATTCCGTAGATGAAGAAGAGCACTCGGACGAAGATGAAGAAGAGGACTCGGTCGAAGATGAAGAAGAGGACTCGGACGAGGATGATGGAGACGAGGACGAAGACGATTCCGAAGATGAAGAAGTCGATTCCGAAGATGACGATTCTGACGATGGCTCGGACGATGAAGAGGCAGAGGATGACGAATCAGACGATGACGCAGCCGAAGGCGATGAATCGTCAGAAGATTCTGCTCCCGCATCAGAAGGTCCCGCTGAATGGCAGCGCTTCCTCATGCGCAACTATGAGAACGCCTTCCCCATTCTCTACACAGTAGGTGCTATATTCATTGGATTGTGGCTGGTCAATGCCATGGGAATTCTTGTCGATGGAAGTGGTGGCCCCATCGCATACGATGGATCCAACACCCATCAAACATCGATGGTGAATGATGATGGATTCTTTGAGACCACGACGATTCAACCTGGCGAGATTTATCCATGCGACAAAGAGATTCAGCAATCTGGCTGTAAAAATTCACTGACTCCATTCGCAGGTGAAAATGGCGCCTCGTCGATGCCCGCAGGATTCTATTGGGACGGTATATTGTTCATGGTTTTGGGCTTCATTGGCCTGGGTGGAATTGGATATCTCCAGATGCAGATTAAACAAATGCGTGATGAGCACCGACGTAGCAAGAAATCGGAATCATCTGATGATGAAGTTGAATCGGATGATGACTCAGACGATGATGACTCAGACGACGATGAT
>CAXEUI010000193.1:0-2979 GCA_963999335.1 uncultured Candidatus Poseidoniales archaeon | reverse complement strand
AAACTCGCTGGGGTCTGGCCATCCCCACCGCCGGTGGGCCCGTCCTCATTGTCGGCGTAGAGGTAGAGTGGTTGATTCGCGTAGGTTGAATCCACGGCCCAGACGACGCTGTCTTCAGTTGTGACCTGTAGAAGATCCGCACCGGTAATGCGGAACTCCGGTGGATTGCCATCGAGGTAACTGAGCCGCTGATTCTCTGTGAGAATGAAGATATCAGGGTCCCCGGCCATTGGAATGGCGCTGATTGATACCTGTGTACCTTCATCGAGAATCAAGGCATTCTCGTCCACCAATTTTGTGTGGCTGTTGAGGCCCAAATTGACCAGACCATCGTGAATCATCCAAAAACTCTGAGATGGGAAGGAGATGTCTAGGCTAATCTGCAGCAGGCTGCCACCCTGTGCTCCTTGGTCATCATCGCCTGGATGATCCAGATTATCGAGAACAACATACCAATTCTTCTCACTCTCATCGGTGGGCACCGTCCAATGCCAGCGTGCTGAACCCACCATGTTCTCGAACACCGTGTCCTCCGCCCAATATGTCTCTGAACGATAGGATTGGTCGTTTGCATAGACTTGCAGTGCAGCGTTTCGGAAGACGAGGAAATCAAAATTCACATCACCGGTGACATCGAATTCAACGATGGTGCCCGGCGCCAATATGCCCAATTGTATCTTCTCGCAATTCTGGTCGTCAATCATGATGGGATCGGGCATCGAGCCCATGTCGGTCGTGCCACAGACGGTGGAACGCCCTTCAGTGGCAGCACCCAGTGGAAGAGTTGACGTCACAAGAAGTGTGACGAAGAAGAACACCACGCGTGCGTGTCGCATATCGACTCCCTCGATTCTTTCACGTTTGAAGGTCGCCCATGGCAGTGTATCACAGATTCATCGTGTTCCAGCCGCTTTCCACCCGTACGTGATGGGACACGTTTCCATCCACATCAATTCCAAACCAATCACCATCCATTGTGGCAGCCACCGAACCTGAGAAGTGTTCTCGGGCCTCGCTGATCAGTGGAGAAACGGACTCGAATCGGCTGGAATAGTGCGTTAATGCAAGCGCACTGGCCTTGCATGATGTTGCGTGCCGTGCAGCGTCGGCTGCCGTCGAATGGTAATATTGGGTCGCCTTTTCCTGCTTATCAGCCAAGAACGTGGCTTCGTGGAGCAAGAGTTGGGGGGGACTGGGCAGATTTGCTGCATCAAATCCCATTGGGCCGTGAGCGGTGTCTCCACTCACCATCAAACTGAATCCCGGCCGTGGTTCATTGCGGAAACTGTCAGCGGACAGTGATTTGTCATCCATGGTGATGTCTCGACCTTGGGCAAGTTGGCTGATCTGTCCCTTAGACAAGCCCAGTTCATTTGCACGCTCTATGTCGAATTTTCCCGCCCCTCCATTCGACTCGAAGTGATATCCGCAGGAGGGGACACCATGGTGTGTGGGAACGAGGGTTACCGTGACCCCTTCAAGGGGTTGAATGGGAGATTTGAATGGCATATCATCCTCCATGGGAATCAGAACCCAATCAATCGTGTAGGAGGCGTCCTCATCCTTGGTGCCAATGGCTTGCCATTGCGAAAATAGAATCGCAAGATCTGTCGAAGAGATTCCACTGTCCACCGGTGGCATCTCGCCGGGGTGCTGTGTGGCCCAATCAATGGCAGCCCGTGTGGATGGTCCCATGACCACCATGCGATTACGGCGTCCATCGAGATCCAAGGTCTGCAACAATGGCAACAGGCCCCAAGTATGATCCAGATGCCCGTGGGTGAGGAAAATCGCGCGCACGCGTGAGATTCGAGTTCGATTCTCTAGCCCACTTGATTTGAGAGAACGATTGTGATCCATCATGCGTTTCTGCATGCCTTCGCCACAATCGATGAGAGCAAGTCCACCAGGGGTGTTCAGCACTGAGCCTGAGACAGATCGACCATGGGCGAAACGAGCACTCGACGTGCCCAGTACGTGTAATTCGAACACTGTTCTCCCTCGCGCATCAACAGAACGACGCCCGCTTTCGCAGGCAGCGCCCCAATCCTTCCGGAAAACCCATCCCATTTCAAGGGTTCACTGGCTCACGAGGGATGGGTGTGGGTGGAAACCACCGCAGAAGAACGACATCTTCGACCGCTCGAATCCATCGCCAAGGAATGGCCACGTGAATGCGATCCTCGACCAGATCAGCCGGAGGATTGGTGACAAACAGATGCGTGCAGGTCCATTCGTCCGAATCGACCACAGTATCGTGAACTGTGCCCAGAAAGCGACCATCGGGCAATATGACCGGCATACCGCGAAGTTCGGATGCGACCGCTTCTCCCATCAGCGAACGGTGAGATGGGGCTGCCCATCAACCTTCGGCCTGAAATCAGGCTTACTTGCCACGGTTTTGGTGGGCCTTGAGGGACGGACGGAGCTTCTCAGCGCCCTTGCCCTTGTTGCGCAGACCTCGACCGCGCTTGCCAGCGCTGGTCTTGCCACGGAAAACGCGACCGGAGTGTCGACTTCCGGTAACCCAACCGAGTTGCTTGTCGTTCTGAATCGAAGGGTGGGATGGATCGATGAGAATACATTCGTAGAACTTGTTCTTTCCATCTTCGCCAACCCAGTATGAGTTGAGAACCTCAAGGTTCGGGAACTTGCGTGCGACGCGCTCCTCAGCGATGCGCTGAATGCTCTTGGCCATGGTAATCTTCCGCATACCCATCTTGCTGGGTTTTCGCTTCATGTTGATCTTGGACTTGCGCAATCCACCACGGCGAACTCGTGTTCGAACCATGACCACACCCTGCTTGGCCTTGTAGCCCATGCGACGGGCTGCATCCAAGCGAGTCGGGCGCTCGATTCGATTGACGACCGGATCACGGCGCCACTGTGCCAAACGCTCGCGTCGATAATCAGTTGGAATGACATCCTTGGGTCGCTTCCAAGTCTCGCGAACGGCGTGATGAAGTGAACGAGCCATGG
>CAXEUI010000192.1:0-2983 GCA_963999335.1 uncultured Candidatus Poseidoniales archaeon | reverse complement strand
ACCGAGCGCTGGCTGACGTGCTCGACATCCCGATGCACCAGATCAACGTCTACCGAACCTTTGTGGGTGGTGGATTCGGCGGAAAATCCGACCCATTCCCTCATGAGATGTGTGCAGCCATCCTCGCTCGAAAATGCGGCCGTCCTGTTCGCATCAATTTCGATCGTGAGGAGGTCTACTGGATCAATCGCGGCCGACATCCCTCACGAATCCAGATGGGGGTCTTTGCCGACGACGAAGGGCGAATTTCAGGCATTGAAACAGATGCACTGATTGACGGAGGAGCTTTCGCATCATTTGGCCATGTGACGACCTATTACAACGGCGTATTGCACACAGCACCATACGAGATTGGGGGTTTCAACTACACCGGAGCGCGGGTGTGGACCAACAAGCCCGCCAGTGGAGCCATGCGAGGCCATGGTGCAGTGAACAGTCGCTGCGCAGTCGAGGTTGGGATTGATGCTGTCGCGGAACAGATGAGTGTGGATCCCATGACATTCCGTCTCGCCAATCTGTTACCGCCACACAGTCGAACCATCACCGGTTTCCGCATCACCAGCACAGGGATGCGGGAGTGTCTGGCCAAGGTGAGGGAACAATCAGGGTGGGATGAGAAGTTCCGCAATTTACCCCTTGGCCGAGGCATCGGAGTCGGGTGTGGATTCTTCATCTCAGGTTCCGGCCTACCCATTCATTGGGACCCTGAGAATTTCCCTCATGCAACCGTTCACCTTCAGTGTGACATGGATGGTGGGGTCACCGTGCACACCGGTGCTGCAGAAATTGGCCAAGGCAGTGATACAGCCGTTGCTCAAGCGGTCTCAGAGGTTCTCGCACTGCCCTTAGACATGATTCGAATCCGCAGCAAGGAGACCGATACGGCCCCTGTTGATCTGGGCTCTTATTCCAGTCGTGTGACGTTCATGAACTGCAATGCAGCCATCCGTGCCTCAATCGAACTGAAAGACAAGGTGATGAAGGCAGCCTGTGAAATCATTGGATACCATCCCGACGTATTGGTCATCGGCGATCGGCGCATCTACTACAAGCATGACCCAGCCGTCGGCGTCTCTTGGTTGGAAGCGGTTCACAAGGCACAGGCCGATGTGGGTTCACTGATTGCATCTGGAGCCTATAGAACGGCACCCATGGGCGGAGTTCACAAGGGGGCAGCGGCGGGTTTGGCTCCTGCTTATTCATTCTCAGCCTACGTCGCTGAAGTCGAAGTGGATGTGGAGACCGGCTTTGTCAAAGTCGTCAAAGCTTGGGCCGCACATGATTGTGGAAAGGCACTCAATCCATTGGCGGTCAAAGGACAAATCATCGGGTCATGCCACATGGGCATGGGTCAGGTGCTTTCTGAAGAAATGAAGTATGGCCGCGATGGACATTTGATGAATCCGGATTTGCTCGATTACAAAATCATGAGCGTGCACGAGATGCCTGAGGTTGTTCCCATCATCGTTGAGAGCAACGATCCGGAGGGGCCTTTCGGTGCGAAGGAGGCTGGAGAGGGTCCTCTACTTCCGATTCTTCCTGCGGTTTGCAACGCCATCTACGACGCGATTGGGATCCGAATCGATGAATTGCCGGTCACACCCGACAGACTCCACAAGCAAATCGAAACACAATGCAAACAGGTTGGGGTCGATGACCCTCTCGATCTGCCGACCCCAAGGTTCGAAGCGGGACCTCTGGAACAACGACTCGCAGAACGTGCAGAGGCTCATGCATCCAGAGATTATCTACGGGACATTCAGGAGGACCGCTCGGCCTATGTGAATGGCGTACTCTTCGGTTTCGACCCCGACATCCCCATGTCTGAACAGAATGAGGGATGGAGGGAATCCGTCACTCCAACGCCTGAGGATTTGACCGATGCGAAGAAGCGTGCTGCAAGGGCTTGGAGTCACGTCGAGAGACGGGATCAAGGAGGTTCAAAATGAGCGGAAATATTCGGACTCTATTGGTTCGCAGCGCCCAAATCGTCCTCGGTTTGGATGGGGTCCTCCATTTGGCTGCATTTGGTTCAGCCGTCATGGAAGAAGCATGGGTTACAGCGGGAATCACCGCGGTTCAATGCCTGGCATTCTTCTTTGGTGTCTATTTCATCGGCCACGACCACACGCATCACCAAGAACACGATTACCATCATGAGGAGAGTGATGCCTGATGCGCATGCCACCGTTCACTCTGCACACCCCGAACAATCTGGCGAAGGCGCTGGCTCTGGCCGCAGAACTGGACGATTTCGACTGGGTCTCTGGTGGCACCGATCTGCTGCCGAATTACAAATGGAAACTCAATTCAAAACCAGATGTGATTTCTCTATCAAAAGTGCAGGAATTGACTGCACTTTCGGGCACTGTAATCGGCGCGATGGTTCGAATTCATGATTTGGCAAACAGTGACGATGTGCATCCACTCATTCGAGAGACTGCAGGGACGATTGCGAGCGTGATGATTCGGCGTTCAGCCACGGTCGGTGGCAATATCTGTCTGGATACTCGGTGCTACTGGTTCAACCAGAGCGAAGAGTGGCGACGAAGCATCGATTGGTGCCTCAAATGCGACTGTGACACCGGTGCCGACTGTCGAGTCATTCCCAATCAGAACACCTTGTGTGTGGCCACTTACCAAGCGGATCTCGCTGCGGCTTTCATCGCACTGGATGCAACCATCCATCTGGCCAGTTCGGCTGGGGCCCGTTCGATGCCATTTGCAGATTTCTTCGAACTCGATGGAATGACCCGAAACGTGCTCAAGCCGGGAGAACTCGTGACACATGTCACGCTCCCAGACGACGCAAAGAACTGGCAGGGTGCCTATCAGAAACTGCGACTGAGGGAATCATGGGATTTCCCAGAGGCTGGCGTCGCCGCCGCATGGCGAATCGATGGCGGCAAACTCTCCGAACTTCGTGTTGCAACGACAGGTTGTGAGAGCATCCCGGGAGATCACAGTGACCTAGCGAAGGACG
>CAXEUI010000191.1:0-2990 GCA_963999335.1 uncultured Candidatus Poseidoniales archaeon | reverse complement strand
AATCTCAGAGATCTCGCTTCCCCTACTGCCATCGAAATGAGGGATCTTGCAGGAGAACGCATCGCAGTGGATGCATTCCTGACCGCTTACCAATTCATCACCAGCCTACGCGCGCGCGGAGATGGGAAAGATGGGACGTATCTGCGTGACAGCAACGGACGGCCCGTATCGCATCTGATGGGGTTCCTCGATCGAAGTTCGGCCTTGATTGAGGCGGGAATCGACCCGGTGTTCATCTTCGATGGACGTCCACACGAACTCAAGTCCGATACATTGGCTGGGCGCAAGGAACGACGCGAGAATGCAAGACAGAAGTGGGAAGCTGCGGTCGAGGCTGAGGATTGGCAGGCGGCAGACAAACTCGGGGCTCAGGTTGTTTCCTACACCCGTGAAATGGTACAGGAAACCAAGCAGTTGCTAGACCTGCTTGGAATCGCTTGGATCGAAGCGCCGATGGAGGCAGAAGGTGCGGCCAGTGTCTGGTGTCGTCTGGGGCAGGTATCCGGTGTCGCCAGCCAGGACTGGGATGTGCTGCTGTACGGTGGCCCCGTGATGATTCGAAACCTGACAAGTCATGGTACACGCAAATTCGGACGCTCGGTGACTGCGGAGCGAATCGTACTCGATGAACTCCTTGAGTCGCATGGCATCACCCATGAGCAACTGGTCGACCTCGGCATCATGGTTGGGACTGATTTTCATCCTGGTATTCGCGGAATTGGGCCCAAGACCGGACTGAAACTGATCAAGGAACACGGGACGATTGAAGCAATCTGCGAGGCCAAGGAGAAGGAACTCCCTGAGCGACTTGACGAGATTCGAGAATTGTTCCTCAACCATCCGATTCAAGGGGACCTGCCACCATCAGGCATGGTGGATGAAGAGGCGCTCAGGAGTTTCCTCATCGACGAACGTGAGTTCAGTGAGCGACGTGTGACTCGGGCTTTGGACAGAATGAAAGCGGCCGGGCGCATGCGGCAGAAGGGACAATCGACCCTTTTCGACTTCTGAATCAGCGGTGCAATCATAGACACCTGTGTCTGGAACAGACACAATGGAAGAGTCGATTCCAGTTTTTGAGAGTGATTCTTTCTTCCAACAACCCCAATTCTGGAAGGGATTATTCCTACTCGGCATCGTTCTGAATCTCGTTGCCATCTTCACCAGCGATCTGGGCCTTGACGCACATGTGGAAGGCGCCTATATCGAGACTGAGGATGGCTGGGCTCTGGATTGGGGAGATGTCCGAACCGATGACCCGCATGCTTCAGACCCCTCAAATGCTCGAGAAGTTCCGGTGAGCAGTATCACACCTGGAACAATCATGCCGTTCGCTCTATTGGGCATGATAATCGCGATGCTCGTCGCTGTAAGAATGGATTGCAGCCGTGAAACCATCACTGTATTGATGCTGAATCCAGCCCTCATCTTTTCGATTGGCAGGGGTTATTCTGAATACGCCTATCTTTCCATGATTGGCATCGCTTGGGCCATCTGGAGAATGTCGAAGAATTACGAATCAGAACGGGGAAAAATTGCCCGTCTGACTGCGATTGTGGTTGCATCGATGCTGATAATATTGGTGCTACTTCTGAAATGGAAACTTGAGCCCATGTCATTGTTGCTTCCATTGATGGCCTTGACTGGAATCGGGGTGATCATCGACCGTGCACCAAATGATTGGTTCAATCCACAAAGAACGTTGGCGGCTGGTTTTGGATCTGGTGTGCTTAGCATCGTGGTACTGGGTGTGCTGGGATACGGTTCGTTCTCAATCATAACAAGCCAGCCATTCCGCTTCATTCAGGCGCTGCCCATCGCGATTTTCGGGGTCATTATCGTCTATGGAATGGTGGGAATGGTCCTGTGGCCATTCGCCAAGGATATCTGGGTCAACATGGCTGAGAATGATGATCGATTGACAGGAGAACTGTCACTGTTCATCGGCACAATGGCGGGGGCGATTGTCGCTTACGTGGCCTGCCTGTGGACATACGAATCTATCCTCTGGGACTCAGCATGGCCGTGGCACATGTGGACCATGGGCAACAACGGACGATACATCACGATTCTAGCCATCCCATCCTATCTGTTGATCAAACGTGTGAATGGAGAAATCGATTGGACCGAACGTAAAGCAATCATGGGTGTTCTGCTAATCCTACCCATCTCTATGGCAGCGGGTCTGCATGGCCAGACCTTCTGGACGAATGATGTCGCAGAAGTTCTGTCAGACAATATGGAGGATGGCGAAGATTTCCTCTTTGTCCACGATACAACATTGGCGATGCATTACCTCTACACCTTCCACACGCACATCGATGATGTGACTGAACGGGACATCACCGGACACTGGCGCTCACCAGACTCTGGTTGGGAAGAGGAATTGTTCTCACAGGACCCCATCGAAAATCGAGGGGGTCTTTCGTCTGTAGAATGGATCGTTCTTTCCCCTGGAATCGAATGGGATGAAGTTCCCGACGGTTGGTATCAATCGACCGGACAGGCCGATTTCATGAACGGGGGAGGTGAGTGGCAACTCTGGACCACTCACATTGAACTCGTCGAAACGTGAGAGACCCCCGCCCCGACCAAAGCCAAAACGGGGGCACACACATTGAACGCTCAAGCGTTCTTGTCGGCCTGAACCTGCTTGCGCACATCCTGTGCTGCATTCTTCGTACTCTGCATTGCCTTGCGAACTCGGGTGCCGGCGGCAGAGTTGCCTCGGTCGTGCTTTGCAGCATCGCCGAGTGCATCATTCAACGTGTCAATCATTCCTTGTACCATAGCCTCTACAGACATAGGCCCCGCCCTCTGAAGACCGCTCTTAATCATTCACTATCGAGCCTCGGCGATTGGATGACAAAAACCCTGATTCTGGGTTGGAATCAAACTTGGAGGGCGCGCCAAGGCCAAGGCTCTCTCAACGCCGAACGCCACTAGGCGCGAGTCCTAGAACCGATCAGGATGTTCGAACAAACGAACTG
>CAXEUI010000190.1:0-2991 GCA_963999335.1 uncultured Candidatus Poseidoniales archaeon | reverse complement strand
GTTGCAGGAACGGTTTGGGGCAGCCTCGGTCTGGCCATCAAGAAGATGAACGAATCAGAAGCAGATGAGCCTTCGATTGTCGACGCTCTTGATTAGGGGAGATATAATGCAGAAAAGTGACGAGTTCTCCTCACGATGGGGTTTGATTTTCGCCACCATCGGCGCAGCCATTGGAACGGGCAACATCTGGCGTTTCCCTCGAATGGTTGGAGCCAACGGGGGAGGCACATTCCTGATTCCATGGCTGTTCTTCTTGTTCGTCTGGTCCATTCCATTGGTTATTGCCGAATTCGCTCTTGGCAAGCGCAGTCGAACGGGTACCGTGGGTACATTCCGGATTTTTGGTGGTAAGAAACTCGCTTGGATGGGTCTGTGGACAGCTTGGATTTCAACCGCGATTGGATTCTACTATGCAGTCGTTGCCGGCTGGTGCATGAATTACTTCCAACTCGGATTTAGGGGTCAGTTAACCGAAGGCATCGATACGGTTGAGGTTTGGAATAATTTCCTGATGTCAACTCACCTCGTGATTCTTTTCCAAGTGTTGGTCATCATCATCACGCTCGCTGCGATTTTGGGGGGTGCGAGGATGATTGAGAAAGCGAACACCTTCATGATGTTGAGTTTGTTTGCCCTTCTATTCCTCGCTCTCTTCCTCGCTCTATGGATGGATTTGTCAGATGGTACGTTGGATGGCGCCCTGTTCATGTTCAGTGTTGATGTTGATATTCTGATGCAACCGGAAACGTGGATCAATGGCTTGTCACAATCCGCATGGTCCTGTTCAGCGGGCATGGGCATGGCCATTACGTATGCTGTCTACATGAAGAAAGACGAGGATACCACCCTCAACGCCTTCACGATGGGTTTGGCAAACAACAGCATCTCAATCATTGCTGGTCTCACCGTTCTCAGCGCTATTTTTGCTGTACAGGATGACCCATTGGCCACCGTTACCGGTGGTTCTAGCGCCATCACTTTCCTCGCGCTTCCAGAAGTGTTTGCACAAGCCCCTGGGGGTTCAATGACGCAGTGGGTCATGATGTGGGCTTTCTTCTTGGCGCTGACTTTTGCGGCTCTCACGAGCATGATTTCAACGGTCGAACTATGTGTTCGAAACTTTGTCGATCATGGCTTTGAACGCAACAAAGCGGTCGGTATCACAGGAGTAGCAATATTGGTATTTGGATTACCGTCGACATTCCTTTGGATTCGCCTGAGCGCAGATGGTGTTCGTTTCCCCGAATTCTTGGAAGTTCAGGATCACATCTGGGGCTATGGTCTGATGTTCAGCGGTCTGTTCATCGCCTACACCATCTGGCAGTTTGGCTACAAAATTTGGCGTGAGAAAGTAGCTGCAGGTGAGGCAGGAGAAGGCATCATGGGTTACATTCGACATGGCGTTCCCGCCTTCCGTGATGAATTCATCAATACCGGAGACAACGATGTTTGGATTGGTCGCTGGTGGGATTTCATCATGTTCATCGCCTTCCCCGTGTTGTTCACGGTGCTCCTCGTCTCGTACTTCGGCGACATGATTGCCAATACACACGACGTTTGGAATCCAAGCAACCCACATGGTTTGACCATCATCCTGCTCTTCTGGGGTGTTGTTGGTGGCATATTCATTGGATTCAATCACATTCTCGTGGCGCGTCCGTTGTATCGAAATGTACCCGAGGGTGCAGGTGCCGGTGCTGACATCTCGATGTTGCCCGGTGGCGATGATGACCTCGTCGGGGTCGTGGGTGACGTGTTTGAAGGCTGGGAACACCACGCATCTGCCGAAGACCTGATGGACGCGGAACTATCCTAGACCCTTCGTGGAGGCTGAGGATCGGGGTCGTGAACCCGCTCGCTGGTGTATGCACTGGGCAGAGGTTGGCGTCTTTGACGACAATGCTGCCGCGTTCGGCATCGATGTCTCAAATCTGATGGAAGCGGCCGGTCAGGGATTGGCCGCTCAAGCGATTCGAATGCTCGAGGGCTTCGGTAAGCGTCTCGGTCCAGTTTGGATTCTGTGTGGTCCAGGAAACAATGGCGGTGATGGCTTTGCGGCCGCCCTCGGATTGGCCGAGGAGGGTGTTGACGTACGCTTGTTGGCCACACATCTGATTCAACGCAGTGCAGCTGCACAAGGATATCGTGAACGCTGCAGTGCGGGCGACATCCCGTTGTCCATCTGGCCGGAGGTTCAGTCGACGATTGGTACGGGTCATCCCGCTTTGGTCATCGATTGCTTGGTCGGTGCGGGGCCCGGCCATGCGGGCGTGAGCCTGCGTGGCGATGTCGCAAATGTTCGCAACTGGCTGTCCGAGAGTAGAGGCCGCGATTCACCCGTGTTGGCTTGTGACATGCCCACGGGTCTGGGTGGGCCGGATGTCATCCGGGCGAGCGCAACCGTCACCTATCATGCTGAGAAATGGGCCTTGCGTGATGCGGATGGACAAGTTCATTCCGATGTCGGTGAGATTCACACTGCAAATCTGCCTTGGCCAGCCCGCGTCGAAGATTGTGGCCCCGGTGACGCACGACGACACCCCCCGATTCGTACCGATGCGCGAAAAGGCGACAGAGGCCGCCTGTTGATTGTGGGTGGCGGTCCCTATCATGGAGCCCCAATCTTGGCTGGATTGGCCGCCGAGCGCAGCGGTTGTGACCTCATCCATCTCGCCATGCCTTCCGATGCCGTGGAGCGCGCAGAATGGCCCTTGTCTCTGATTCCTGAGTCGATTCCAGATTCCACTCATCTAACCACCCACTCCGTAGATCCGATTCTGAACCGCGTTCTCACCGGACGTGGCTGTCAAGCGGTTCTCATTGGTCCGGGCCTGGGTCGAGAGGACGCTTCCATCAGCGCGGTGTGTGAACTCATCGAAAAATTCGTTGAAGCCAACATCCCATTGATCATCGATGCGGATGCCATTCGTGCCCTTCCCTCTCACGCTTGGCCGATAGGCATGGTGGGCGTGGTTACACCTCACGCCGATG
>CAXEUI010000189.1:0-3056 GCA_963999335.1 uncultured Candidatus Poseidoniales archaeon | reverse complement strand
CAAGGTAAGGCAATCGATGCGGTGGCCTCACCGAATGTGAAGGTCATTACTGTGGGCAACCCCTGCAACACCAATGCGCTAATTGCCTGTGCAAACGCACCGGGTATTCCCTCCCGGCAATTTACCGCCATGACCCGCCTCGACCAGAATAGAGCAGTAGGGCAGATGGCAGAGCGTGCAGGAGTGTCTGCTTCAAAGATACATGATGTATTCATCTGGGGCAACCACGCGAACACGATGTATCCAGACCCACGTTTCGGGACTGTCGATGGGAAAATCGCAACTGATGTATTCGAGAGAGAATGGTTACAAGGCCCGTTTCTAGATACTGTAGCAACGCGGGGGAAGGCCATTATCGTAGCACGAGGGGCATCCTCCGCAGCTTCCGCAGCTTCCGCTGCCATCGACCACATGCGCGACTGGTGGCAAGGTTCGAATGGACGCATCGTTTCAATGGCTCTTCCTTCGGAAGGTTGGTATGGAGTTCCTGAAGGGCTTGTGTTTAGTTTCCCATGTCGATGTGAAAATGGTGATGTGATTGTGGTGGAAGACCTCCCTGTCGACTCATTTGCACAATCAAAAATTGATGAAAATGTCGCTGTACTATTGGAAGAGCGAGACGCAGTTAGCGAACTTTTGGGCAATTGAGGTGAAACATGTCTCGACCGCTCTACCTTGAGCATGATGGGAAAGTCCTGCTTGTGAATCTCAAGGGCGTTGGACCCCAGAAAGCCGCCATGGGACGTGTCGGAGACATTTCGCTTAGATTGCCTACGGAATCCGAGGTACGTTCGATGGGAATCGAATGGACCGAACGCCGTGTGAATCGTATCAAATTCGGCACTGATTACCACGAAGTTGTCTACGGGTTTCCAGAGATTGAATGGCCCAAGAGTTGGGCATGGAAGGACAAACTCATCTCCGATGGTTGTGTCGATCCTCTCGCACGCGAATGTGTCTATAGAAGCATGCACCGTGTCGTGTCGAAAGTCATCATCCAGAATCAACGAAACGAAGTGGTGATGGCGAAGGTGAAGCGTGGATTCTTCACAGGACACTGGACATTGCCAGGGGGATTTGTGGACTATGCGGAACATCCACTTGAGGGGGCAATGCGAGAGGTGCTTGAGGAGTTGGGAATCTCTGTTGAGATTACTCCGGATGACCTCGTCCAGATTGATGAGAGAATCTTCACCAGTGAAGGAATTCAATTTCTGTCTTTCACCTACACATGTACGGTGCAGAACGAACCCACATTCAATCCAAAGCAGGATGAGATTGAAGAGGTGCGATGGTTCACCATCGATGAGGCACTGGCGCGTGCTGCCAGTCTGTTCGATGTCGAGGCGTTGAGGTCATTGCAATGAAGCAAATGTTCAACGATTCGCAACTTCGCCAAGCCATTAAACTCGGTGTCATCCTAATTGTCGGATGTTGCCTGATTAGTCAGGTGATGATGCAACTGGGTGGCGGTGCTCGTGACGAACGCGTGGATCTGACCGACCAAGCACCGGAAGGATTTGAGGACGATGGATTCATCTTCGAAGATGGGTTTCCTCCATTCATATCGTCTGCGGGAGCATTCATGCCCGAACGAATGGTCTTCAATTTCGGTTTGTTCACCGGGGGTGTGTTGATGATTTTGCTCTCATTCGAGACATTCCATCGAACGAAACCCGAGGGAGCCAAAAGGAATGTTGCCAATGTCACGGCACTCATTACCGGCATCATCATCGGCTTTTCGATGGTGCAAATCGTAGGGCATCCGTTCAACACGAGTCTCATCATGCACATCTTCTGGGCGATGAACATTTTCTGGGGAGCGCAACTTTGGATTGCCACGCTCACCTATGCCAGAGGAGAGCTCGATGCTGACATCCGCTGGCGAGGTTGGACAATCAATCGTGTTCGATGGTGCTTGTTTGCAGTCGCCATCATCTCATTCCAAGCCATGACTGCGCTCGTGGCGACCGGGCATCTGGTTGAATCTGCCATTCTGGAATGGACATTGACATTCTCAGCAGAGGCAATGATCCTAACGTTGATTCCGGCACTCACACCCTCTGCATGAGAGTCGCGACAAACAGGGCAGAAGCCCCGCCGAACATCATCAGGCCGGCCAGCATCAGTCCTTTCTGCAAATCTGTTTGACTGGAACGCTTCATTTCAGGCTCTTCTTCATCTTCCTCACAATCCCCCAGACACTCGCCGATGACCGGTGCGGCACCGCTGTGATCATCAGAACTGATGTTCAAGCGAACCTCGACTTCCGTTCCGTCTGAATGGAAATCTGAGAGGATGTAGTTGCCCACCATTGCAGTGTCATTGATGACGAGAATCCAGGCAACTCGGCAATCGCTGTCATTCTCCCAGTCACACTCGTTGTGCAAGACACCAGATGAGAATTCACCCTCATCGTCGAAATCACCATCTCCATTGAGATCAAGGCCGATGTTGTGAGTGATATTCTCCCGACTGTCCGCATTGTAATACTGGACGGTGTCGTTGATGACGACGTTGACCTCAAGAGGGTCGTGATTGTCTTCACGAACGATGACGGTGAAGGTGTCAGGCTCGTGCGCTGCCGCGAGACCAGACAGCAGAGGAATGACGAGGAGCAAGACGAGCAATCCACCGCGCATGATAGGCCGTATCCGTTGGGAGATAAATAAAAACCGACCCATAGGGTCGGTGAACCATGGAGACGGCGAAGGGGCTCATCATCGCCGGCCTCCTATTCGTTGCGAGTGCCTCACTGGGCATCGTCGCCATGATGGACATGGCCGGGGATGTGGATGATGGAGATTCAAAATCTTGGGTCGATGACCCGCTCTTCCAAGACGAAGAGCATGACCACAGGGAAACGACACACCACAACATGAGCAGTTCGAACGTCGAATACGTGGATTTCAATGCACTCACCACCCCGGGAAACGCGGAGATACAGGTGATGAGCGCTCCCGATGGGCGGGTTTACGCCTACCAAGCGGGTTGGAATGATGTTCACATCACCGATGTCACGGATCCGACCAATACGACAGTGATGGGGGTCTATC
>CAXEUI010000188.1:0-3063 GCA_963999335.1 uncultured Candidatus Poseidoniales archaeon | reverse complement strand
GCTGAGTTATCCACCTCAAGTCGTGTGCATGCTGGTCGGGTTGAGACTGCCCGCCGGGAATTGTTGCTTGCCCAGATAGAGGCACTCCGAAACGAAGAGCGTCGAGGCACCATCTCGACGAAGATTGCCGAGAAGGCGCTCAAGCAACTTGTGGGGGCCCTCTCACAGTCAGAATACGCCAGAGAGAGCATCGAAGCCCCATCGAAATCCGAAACCGAGAGTGATGAAGAGAGGCTTGTCGAGCATGAGTTCACCGAACTTCTTCCGAAGACCACTGATGAGGTGGTTGGAGTGGATATGGATGCACTAGAGGAATGACTGCCTTCGGACACACTCGTCTCGCGCGATGCTTTTAGAGAGTCATCATGACGGCGCGTCATGATATCATCCGAGCAGATGGTGTTGCTGGTATTCATTGCCTCTTTTGTGTTGATTCTTTCTGAGAAATTACACCGTACAATTGCAGCATGGTTTGGGTGCATTTGCATGCTATTGTTGGGCTTGACCATGAGTGTATTCCGTAAATGTGAAACCGTTGCAAGCGATGCTGGAGGGCATATTTTTGCAAAATTCGGGGGCGGGGGGACCATTGAAATCTGTCACGAATCGCTCGAGGGCATGATGTTACATTGGATTCATTTCGATGTCATCGGTCTTTTGATGGGTATGATGATATTCGCAGCCCTGCTTGAAGTTTCAGGTTTCTTTGAGTATGTATCTGTGAAGGCTGCAAAATTGTCCGGCGGTGACCCATGGAAATTGGTCGTTTATCTTGGCACATTCACAACTCTAATATCTCTGGTTATTGACAATGTGACAGCCATAATTATCATCGCCCCTGTTACACTCAGAATATGTCAAAAATTGGAGATTAATCCGGTTCCCCCATTACTTGCAGAAGCTATTCTTTCAGACACAGGTGGGGTGGCATCTATGGTAGGGGATCCACCCAATGTCATGATTGCAAGTCAAGCCAGTGGTATGGATGAATTGGCATCTCTATTCGGATTCAATGGTTTCTTGATCCGTCTGGGTATTTTGACATTATTTGCTTGGGCTGCCACGTTAGGATATCTCCGATACTACTACCGTGATTGGCGTGAATCTAAGCCGGCCAACGTTGAAGCAATCTTGGAAGAAGATGAGTGGGATTGCATTGAACATCCATTGTTGATGAAGACAACACTATGGATTCTAGGTGCTACAGTTTTCATGTTCTCGGCAACTGAATTTTTGCACCTACATATTGGGATTCACGCTCTGGCTCTTGCTGGTGCTGGTATTGCGTTGGTTGCGGCAAAGCCCGAAGATAATGAAGTACTGCGACACGGATTAATCCACTCTGTGAATGAGAAGGTTGAATGGCACGCCCTACTTTTCTTTGCTGGGTTGTTTATTTTGGTTGGAGCGGTGGGTAATGTTGGATATCTCAACCTTCTTGCTAATTGGATTTTCGATAATTTCGGATCTAACCATGTGATGCTTGCAGTCGTAATCATTTGGGTATCGGCAATAGCCAGTGCCTTCGTCGATAACATTCCCTTCACGGCTGCGATGATTCCCGTGATTGTAGCTATCGGCGAAGCTGATCCTACCATCGACATGGCACCTCTATTCTGGGCGCTTGCAATGGGTGCAGGATTCGGTGGAAATGCAACACCGATCGGCTCCAGTGCTAACGTCATGACCGTCTCGATTAGTGAGCGCGGCCCGAATCCAATAACGACGAAGGAATGGATGAGGGTCGGATTCCCGGTGATGATGATTACCTGTGTTGTGGCGACGATTTTCATGGTATTATTCCATGGAACTCTCTACAGTTCGTAGGGCTAACTGGATACACCGCTTGGCGTCAGCGTCAAAGAGTGGAAGCGTTTGCTAGTGGTTGATTGGCATGCATGAGTGTGACGCCTGCGGACTAATTTTCGGGGGGACCGATGGATGTCCCAGTTGCGGCAGCATGGCGTCTCACGCCACGCCCGAGCACGAGACCGAGGGACAAGTGAATCCTCCAGGGTCACTTCCCGGAGGGGTCCAACTCCAAGAATCAATGGAAGGGGTCGATGGTCTCGAAACACTTGCGAGCAAGGAGTCATCTGAGGGGGCGGATTTGCCGTTCCAACTCGGGGGTTCATCTGGTGGTGCTACCAGCCTCCCATTCGGGATGGGCAGCCCTTCAGGGGGGCTGACAGAGGGGGGAGAGCCTCCAGATGAATCGATAGCGCAGCCTGAGCCCGCACCACCGGTCGCGGAATATGAGGCGGAATCGGAAATCGTTCACCTTGAGGAGGAAGAACCAGTGGTACTGGTTGCGCACATAGAAGAGGAGCAGCCGTCAATCTCTACGCAGGCCGCACCCCCGAATCCTGAACAGCAGATTTCGACCGACAGTTTTCTGATCGAGCCAACCCATGTCATCGATATGTTCACTGCGGCGGATGCGAACACTGTCGAGGGGGATGCATTCTTCGCGGAAGAAGAGCAGATAGTCTACCACGACTTTGGTGATGAATTGCAGGTCAGCGAGGTGATAGTCGACTTTGACAGCCTTGTTGACCCGGCCGAGGCTGCGGTATCATTCGATCCAGAGAGATTCCATGATGGGCAACCAGAACTCGTCCCCGCTCGCGCGCTTCCTCTAGAGGCTCTGGACAGCGACATGCAGGCACTGGCTGACAAGGGATTCTCCGCCTTGGGAGCAGCAGAGTGGGAGGTCGCTGCAGTTGAATTCCGCGCCATCTGCGAACAGAGACCTCAGGACGCGGCAGCGTTGAACAATTTCGGTTTAGCGCTGCTGCAACAAGCTCTGCTGGTACACGCAGAGCGCCCCTCTGAACACCCTGCATCCGAGCCGCACTTTGAAGCGGCTGTTCTGGCCTTGCGCCAAGCAGCCAAAGCGCGCCAAGACGATGTGGCCATCCTCACCAATCTCGCCACGTCACTCACCTCGTGTCTTCGTCACGAAGCCGCACTCATGGTGTACGAAGCCGCCTTGAATATCGATGGTCACGATTCCGCTGCCAACAATGGCAAGGCCGTCTCTCTCATCGGGCTACGTCGCTT
>CAXEUI010000187.1:0-3073 GCA_963999335.1 uncultured Candidatus Poseidoniales archaeon | reverse complement strand
AGAACATGTCGAAAAGAACGTCTTCCAGGTCGTGGAGAAAGGGTTCGATCAAGCGAAAGATGTGGTCGATGGATTGTTCAATCGAATTCGCTCAATATTGCCCGAAGGGGGGCCGAAGGGTGACGAAAAGTGATCCTCTAGATGATTGGTTATCCCCTCAGCCATCGAAAGTCCATCTTCGTTCCAAACGCTTGATGGGCGTCATTCGCGATGCGTACCCGATTGGAGTTCCCGCATTGATTCTAAAATCGCAGACCGATCGTCTGGGTTCATCAGGTGGGTATGCTTTCCATCTCGGAACACCAGATAACATATTGCGGAGAATCTGCTCTTGGTTGCTCACCCATGGCAAGCCAGATGTTCTATCACAATTGATTCACGACCTATGGAGGCGCAATGGGCGCGAGGATGTGGCGTTGGCTGCACTGTTACTGGCCAATCTTCACAATCAAGGGGATGTGTGGGTTCGTTTGGCCGGATTGATTGGGGCAAGTGCGACTGCAGAAGCGCTACTGCTCTCCATTGAGGAGTGTTTTCGGGCAAAACACGCAGCGCCAAGTGAAGAATTGTTACTGGAATGGTGTTCGATGAGTCCGGCCCATGCACATCTTGCGTTGTTGACCCAGCATGTGTATTGGGTTCGCTCGGGTCGGCCGGAGCTTTCTCAATCACTGCGAGATGCGTTTGAAGGCATTCCATATCCAGACGGGGATTCTCTGTTGGGCCGTGTTCGGGACCAGATGTTCGATTCCTAAGCGAAGGCTGAAGGTTTGCCGACGTTGCGTGACCCATATGGTCGAGCGGTTTCTTGAAGCGGATGATCCCGTTCTTGAACAGGTTCTCAAGTGGACTGTCGAGAGAGACGCAGCGGATATTCGACAATTGTTGGAGTGGCTGCCCAACGCAGCCAACCAACGTGATCAACGTGCATTGCTGAATCGAGCACAGGCATTGATGGCTGAACTTGAGAGTGCGATGAACGAACTCAAGCAACTCGAATAGGTGGTGGCATGTACCCTGCTCTGATTCTCGCGGGCGGTGCCTCAAAGCGAATGGGGAAGAACAAGGCGACAATGATTGTCGAGGGCGACCCGATGATTGTACGAGTGGCGCATGCACTTCGAGATGCAGGGTGTCAATCGATTATTGTCGCCGTACGAGATGGTTACCAACGCCATGAAATCATGGGGGCGTTGAGGCATCTGACCGACGTGGAATACATTCTAGACAATGATCTCGAACGGAGTGCGAAATCTGGGTTGAGGTCTGCGTTGCGCATATGTGCAGCAAAAGGGATACAACGCATTCAACTGGCGCCGTGTGACACACCATGGATTAATTCTCAGGTGTTTGAACGGTTGCAGGAGGGTTCCAGAGCGGTGATGATACCGAAAGGAGAGCAGCTCCAGCCCTTGCTCTCACTCATCGATGTGGATGTGGTGCTTTCTGCATTGGATCGCGCACCCATGCGTGCTTCGTTAAAGAGAACCTTGCGAAGTGTACCCAATCGGATTGTGAGTTTCGCTGACAACAGTTGCTTTCGCAACGTCAATGCGCCAGACGACCTAGACCAATGAGTGGTCTAGACATCGATGAGTTCAGGCGCGGAACACTGCGTCGTTCTTGCGGGCCTTTTCGGGCACCCTCACCCCGATACCATCTCCGGCACCGGCACTCTCTACCGCTTCGCGATCGATTTGCATCGAGGTGACTTCGACAACGAAGTCGGTGGTTGTACCCTTCACTCTGATACTCTCTCCCACGGTGAGCGTGGCAGTCAGTTCAATGGCGGCCACACCAATCTTGCTGAAGTACGCCGACACACGGCCAATCTGTTCATCTGACATGTAAATCCCGACTCGCGTCCAGCCTTAACATCGGAAAAGCATTTCCAAGTCTCGCTCTCACACTTCTACCCCCTCTGCTTCCCGTACTCAGACATGATTATCCGCAACGACCAGTTAGGCGTCATATGCCCGACTGGGATGTCATCGTCATCGGCTCGGGAGCCGGTGGGCTCGGTGCAGCCGTTGCTCTTTCCAACATTGGAAAGCGTGTGCTGGTTCTTGAACAGCATTACCTCCCCGGTGGATGGACTCACACCTTCTCATTGAAGGGACACAAATTCAGCCCTGGCGTTCATTACATGGGCGGATTGGGGGAAGATGGAGATGCCAGACAACTGTTTGAGGGACTGGGTGTTGGAGGTGACATCGAATTCTGCGAACTCAATCCTGATGGCTATGACCACATCGTCTTCCAAGATGAAATCTTCGACATCCCACGCGGCCGTGACAAATTCATGCAGCGTCTAATCGATCGATTCCCTGAAGAAAAAAGAGGCATTGAGCGCTACTTCGATCTGATGGTGAAAATCGATCGGGGCGTCGCCAAGGCTTCGAGACTCAAGGGCCCATTGGATATCGTGAAGCTCGTTCTGGGTGAACCGGCAGTGGTATTCAATGGAATGAAACCCACATCAAAAATGATTGATCGCTATGTGAAGGATGTGAAACTCAAGGCAATTTTTGAGGCTAGCGCGGGTGACCACGGATTGTCGCCTGCGAGGGCACCGTTCGCCCAACACGTCGCAATTGAGGGGCACTACTGGGAAGGTGCATGGTATCCAAAAGGTGGCGGGGGTGCAATTCCCAAGGCTTTCATCTCCCGCTTGAAGAAGAATGGAGGTGAGATCCGCGTCAAAGCAAGAGTCGAGAAGATTCTGATTGAAGGTGCAGGCAAGCAGCGCCGTGCGGTCGGCGTGAGAATGGAGGATGGAGAAGAAATTAGAGCAAGGAGTGTCCTTTCAAACGCAGATGCTTGGATTACATATTCTGATCTCGTAGGCAATGACCATCTCTCAAAGAAGATGATTAAGCGAGTTCAGAAACTGGAGCCCTCGATCAGTGCGCTCAGCCTGTTTGTCGCCACGGACCTCGATGTCGATGCTCTGGGTCTGGATTCTGGAAATTATTGGATTCTGAACAATCCCAGTGTGGATGCAACATACCGTCTGTCCGATGATGATGTTCTGGATGGCGAAGGTGCATTTCCAGGCGGATTTTTGACTGTG
>CAXEUI010000186.1:0-3075 GCA_963999335.1 uncultured Candidatus Poseidoniales archaeon | reverse complement strand
GAAGCTGGTGAGGGATATGTCATCTGCCGGCAAGCGTGATTATTGCCCCGTAGGGGCATTCGATGGTCTGCGTGCTGTTCATATAGGGGAGGAGAGTCGCGAGGATGCCTCACATGAGGCCACTGGGCGACCGGTGAACAGGGGAGGACCCAAAAATGGCGAAAATTGACGAGTCGGAACTCGGAGCGGATTTCAACTACATCCTCCGACTTGCAGACAGTGACGTAGACGGCCTGACCCGAATTGGGATGGGTTTGACGAGTGTCAAGGGAGTCGGCGTTCGTACCGCCCTCGCCATTTGTGATATTGCGGGTGTTGACAAGAACAAGCTGGGCGGTCATCTAACCGATGCCGATCAAGATAAGATCCGCGAAGCCATCGAATCATATCCTACTGAGGTTCCACTTTGGATGCTCAATCGACAAAGAGATATTGAGACCGGTGACGAATTACACCTATTCTCAGTAGATGTCAGCATGACTCAGGATGACGACATCGCTCGTCTTCGAGCCACCAAGGCATACCGTGGCCTGCGCCACGCAGCACGAAAGCGCGTTCGCGGACAGCGAACCCGTTCAAATGGACGAACTGGCCTCACACTCGGTGTGCAGCGCAAGAAGGCATGATAGGAGGTGAAATGTATGGGACATCCAAAATTTGCACGACCCAAGTATGACACACCTACTCACCCTTGGAAAAAGGCTCGAATCGAGGAAGAACATGCCTTGAAAGAACAGTTTGGTCTCAAGAAGATTGGCGGAATGAAGGAGATTTGGAAGGGCAAGTCCAAATTGCGCCGATGGCGACAGAACGCAATGAAACTCATTGGCCGAGTCGATACATCTGAAGGTCATTTTTCTCGTGAGAAGGATGACCTCGTTGAATCTCTTTATCGACGTGGTCTACTAGGGGATGGTGCAACACTGGACGATATTCTACTTCTTACAGTTGAACACGTTCTAAGTCGACGTTTGCAAAGCCAAGTGTACTACTGTGGACTGGCAACATCCATGCGACAGGCCAGACAATTGGTCATTCACGGCCATATTGGAATAGGTGATCAGAAAATGACCGTTCCCAGTTACATCATCACTCGTGATGATGAAAACTTGTTGACCTATCATCACACTTCACCGTTGACGGATACCGACCATCCAATTCGCAAAGAGATTGAGGAAACTCGAGCCGCTGCTGAATATGAGGAAGAGGACAAGGAAACGCCCTCCGAAGAGTTTGTTGCAGGTGTCGTTGAAGGGGCTGAAGCTGCTCCTTCAGCCGAGGATACTGAAGTTAAAGGAGGCGATGCGTGATGTCACACAAGGCCGTTCTTCACATTTACAGTTCGTACAACAATGTGCTTCTCACAGCCACAGATTTGACTGGTGCTGAAACCATAGCCAAAGTTAGCGGTGGCCAAGTCACCAAGAAGGGAAGCGATGCTGGTGGTCAGTTCGCCGCCACTCGAGCTGCGGAGCGTATTGCTGACATGCTACGTGAGAAGGAGTTTACACAGGTTATCGTCAAGTATCGTGGGGTTGGTGGTAACAAATCACCGAACACTGGACCTGGTGCTCAAGCGGCCATTCGTGCTCTAACCCGTGCAGGTATGACGATTACAAGAATCGAGGATGTAACACCGATTCCTCACGATGGTACCAAGAAAAAGGGTGGCCGTCGAGGTCGACGTGTTTGATTGAGGAGGATGAAAATATGGTAAAAATCGAAATTATCGAAGAACGTGATGACCACGTCACAGTCCTTCTGAAGGAAACTGATCGCGCATTCGCCAATGCACTGCGTCGTACATTGATGTGTGATGTACCCAAGATGGCCATTCATCGTGTTCGATTCGAACTCGGCACAATTGAAGACAGCTCAACCGGTGAAACTTACGAATCCGTGGGCGCACTTCCTGACGAAGTGATTGCACACCGCTTGGCAATGATTCCCATTCCAACATTTCACGATGAGTTCTGCTTCCTTGAAGAAGATCCCGGAAATAAAGGCCTGCCTCGAGAAGAATGGGGTACACCTGCCAGTCAGATCATCTACCATTGCAGTGCAAGAGGAACAGCAGACGGGCATCTTGTGACCGCAGGCGACCTCAATGTTCTGGGCGAGGAGAAGTTGCAGATTCCTGAATTGTATCGTGGAATTCCAATCACGAAACTCTACACAGGACAATATTTGGAGTTCTACGCATACGCAGTACTCGGTGTTGGTTCAGATCATTCCAAGTGGAATCCGGTCTCAGGCGTTTCGTTCAGTTCTCGAAAGATAGCAACGATTGCAAGACCCCAAAAAGCCAAGGCACTTTGGGATTTGGAGTTATCAATTGGTAAATCAGATTTCAAGAACAAGAAACTTGAGGATGTACAGAAGGTCGAAACCCTCGTTCGTGAGATGCACCATGTGGGTGATGGTACGGCTCGAATCGAAGACTTTGCCGATGCAATCGAAATCGAAGATGTCCCTGGTGAAATCCTCTTCAGCTTCGACACAGATGGTTCAATGACAGCACGCACTGCGTTTGAAATGGGATGCAAGGAACTTTCCACACGATTTTCAAACATCTCCGGGCAATTGGCAGAGGACCTTTGAGTCATACACTCAATAGCAACATCTCCTTCGGGGGCTCGTGATGCAAGGTCAGGCCCATGTGGGTGGGCATGTAACGCTGATTTTCAGTATCCAAGACGATGCTGAGAGTCTGCTTGAACAGGGCAGTCGAGGGGCAGGTATGTCCTTGAATCGTGGTGTCATCATTGAGGCCATCGGTGAACCTGGGAATGGATCTCTCACAATCAACGGTGATGCACCGGGGAGTGAATTGCACCGATTGGTGCTGGAGGAACTCAATACCCTAGATTCCTCATTTGGTGAATATGATTGGACCTTATCACATGTAGGGGAACTTCCATCCTCGCAAGGCTTCGGTCTATCGGCGGCAGGGGCGATTGCTTGCGGCCTTGCCATTCAACGAGCGCTCGGTGTCGATGAGAATCTCGCTCGTTCTCGTGCAATCCACATTGCACATCGTGTCGAACGACGATTATCAGGTGGCCTCGGCGACGT
>CAXEUI010000185.1:0-3099 GCA_963999335.1 uncultured Candidatus Poseidoniales archaeon | reverse complement strand
GAATCGGTCCGGGCGTGTTAGGGCATCCAATCGACTATTGCACAATTCGATGGCGACGATGTCGGGCTCGTATTGGGCTACCTCTCTACGAGCGGCATCAGCACTGGCCTTGGAGATGTGCGCTGTACCGAGCAGACGCAGGTTGTCATCGATGTCGACCACAGTCATGAATTCAACTCCGGACGCAGGGTAGCCAGAGTCGTCAGGAGATCGGTATGTGCCTCCACGTCGTGAACCCTCAGGATATCGACTCCTTCGAGCATCGCATGTGCGGCCACACCGAGTGTACCGGCCAATCTGTCGTCGGTCTCTTCTCGCCCCAGCAATTGATTGAACATCGATTTTCGACTGACGCCCCAAAGGATGCTATAGTTCGAATCACTACGGGAATGTAACAATTCGAGATTGTGATTCAGATTCTTGCCGAATCCGATGCCTGGGTCCAAGCATATCAGTGCTGGATCATGGCCCTTGGAGATTAGTCTCTCAGCAGTGGAAATCAGCGACCCGTAGACTTCGCTGACGACATCGTCGTACGTTGGATTCTGCTGCATATTGCCCGGCTCGCCCTGCATGTGCATGATGCAGACCGCACAACACCGTTCGACGACAAGATCTTCCATCGCCGACTCACGCAATCCGCTGACATCGTTGATCATGTTGGCTCCCGCATCAAGTGCAGCACCAGCAACATCGGATCGACGCGTATCGATGGAGATGAGACCGTCTGGATTGGCTTGACGGAGTGCTTGGATCACAGGCACCACCCGGGCGGCTTCTTCAACTGAATCGACTGGGGTTGCACCCGGTCGTGTCGATTCACCCCCGACATCCACCCAATCTGCCCCTGTAGACCACATTTCCAATCCACGTTCGATGGCCCCATCCACATCGACTCTGGAGGCCGCATGGAACGAATCTGGAGTGACATTGAGAATCCCCATCAGTCGACATCGCCCATCAGGGCGGCGTCTCAGAAAGGGTCGCAAGTCGTCCATGTAAGTCCCCGGTTGGATGGTATGGTTTATGATGTGTGGAGAGGGCGTTGGCGTCTCGTGGCAGGCGACGGTGAATCTGAAAGCATGGCACTTGTGCCATCTGACGCGGCTGACTTGGAAGCCATCCTCTCGCTATCAAATCTCGAATCATACGTGGACGAATCCTCTGCTCCAAATGCTGACACGCTGGAACTCGCCGAATCTATTCTGCAACGATTGCAGCCACGTGACCGACTTGAAATGAGCGAAATGGTGTTCAGGAACGCTGTCGCTTCGGGGATCCTTCTGATGGCTGTCACTCTGTTCTGGTGGTTGACTGTCAATGTCTTCGGTACGGAGTTGGGTTCGAATGAAGCCGAACTTTCACTCATCTTCAGTCTGAATTACAAATGGGTCGCTGCAGCCGTTCCTGCTCTGGTCTTTATGGCCACAGCTCTGATGAAGTTGTCAAGGGAGAGAAGTCAGCCTTGGCCAGGCCTTGCTGCTGGTGCCATGCTCATCCTCGCCTTGTTCATGGCCATTGAGCCAATCGGTCATCTCGCCTTTGGCGATGCCGCTGCCGTCATGCTTCTGCATTCAGCCCGCCTCATCGCTCTCGGTGTGATGGTGCACTACTGTGCCTCCATGTTCCTCGACGCACTCCTTCTCCGCTGGGTCCGTGATCTCCTCGCCAATTTCCCCGTTGACATCTCGCCACTGGGTGGGGCTCCCGCTGAGGGACAGGCTGAAGAAGCGGTGTCCTCGGCCTGATTCCGTGCAACCCGACGTTACGGTGGTTCGTCTAGGCCACCGACAGCAGCGCGACAAGCGCATCACGAGTCATCTGGGCCTGACGGCTCGAGCCATGGGAGCCAATCACTTCGTGCTCTGTGGTGATGAGGATCAAGGCGTTTTGGACACGTTGTCCGATGTGACTGACAACTTCGGAGGCACCTTCTCCTCTGAGCACCATGTGAAGCCGATGCGATTTCTACGTCACTTCGCCAAGCAGGGGGGTCGAATCGTTCATCTCACAATGTATGGTGAGCCCCATGACACAGTCAAGATTCCGACGGACACACCAATCGCAGTTGTGGTGGGTGGTGCCAAAGTGCCAGGTGAAATCTACAAGTTGGCCAACTACAATGTCGCCATCGGTCACCAGCCTCATTCAGAGGTGGCTGCATTGGCTCTCTTCATGTCGGAACTGATGGGTGGGGTTGCCGGGCCTGAACAATTTCCCGGGGCCCGTTTGGAGATTCAATCACATCCCTCTGGCAAGGTCGTCATTGACCGGAATGAAGATTCGGAATCATCTGAATGATTATAACCGGATTTCAGGGAGAGTCCGAGGGTGCGAGGGTGACGGTAACAGGGGGCTTCTCTCCCGGTTCCGGCCAACTCGGCGTTTCCAAGGCCTTCATTTCTCGTGATGCTGCTGATTTTCTGCTTCCGGGTTCCCCCTCTCATGAGCATGTAGAAGCGAGCGGCCGTGGCGTCCTTCTGCTGGCGGATGGTTCTCGTCACGAAGGAGATTTATTCGGTGCTGCAACGATTGCAGAAGGCGAGTTGGTCTTTACCACGAATATGACTGGATATCAGGAATCTCTGACCGATCCCTCCTTCGCTGGACAGGTGTTGACATTCACATGGCCGTTGTTGGGCAACTATGGGATTGCCCCGGGCATCTCAGAATCGGCTGGAGTTTGGCCAAGGGGGGTGGTTTGTCGCGCTTCCACTTCGAGAAAATTTATCAAATCGCCGATCTCTGCCAAGGCCTGTGGCGACAGCTGTAGCTGGCTCTTGAATTGGTGCATTGCCCGCATTCTAGGTTCTAATAGAAAGAGCGCGTAAAAACCAGGCATACTGATGAATTCGTGATTCAGCGTCTGTAGGTGCTGATTGCGAATAAGGATATTGAACAGGCTCAGGTTATTGGTATCAGCGTAGGCGTGGTGGATATCAGGACCTATGACGAAAGTATCGCCGGCCTGAAGGGAGTGGTGAGCATCTTCAATAACATGGGTGCCCTGGCCGTTGAGGATGATGACCAGTTCGATAAAGTCATGCTTGTGCAGGGCGCGATTGGGTTGATTTGTTTCACGGCGGGTGACGATGCTCT
>CAXEUI010000184.1:0-3106 GCA_963999335.1 uncultured Candidatus Poseidoniales archaeon | reverse complement strand
CGACACCGTTGTTTTGCCCCCGCAACATGGCGTGTTTCCTCGTGAATGCGATCCTTTTCTCGAAGTTTCTTCAGGGTTCTTGGAAGGTGTTTTCGAGCGATGCCAACTGCATCGGATACACCCGCCTGCGTCAACTCGGGTCGACCTTCCCAAGGATTGTCACCCAAGGGGGTGTCCCACAGATGCAACAAAACCCGTTGTTCAACGGTGAGTGTGAGTAGCATCCCTCCTGACAGATGGTGACCTCCTTGGCGAGTCGTGGGTCGTGATGACTCTTAGGCAATTCGCCCCAATGCTACTTTGGAAGGCGTTGCAATCAAAGGTCGACTCGGGCGGCAGGTGAATATGGCCACGGCACCCATCGGAGGCAGTCGACTTCCTGTACCCGTCCCCAGAGATGGGGTTTGGGCTGTGTTGGGCACCACTGCGAATCGACTTTGGGAGCGCGGTTGTTTTGGTCGCCCCATTCGCGATGGGGTTCGATTGACCACTGCCGAAGTGCTCAACGCACATCGATTGCGAGGTTTGCCACTACCACATGATGGCTGGCTTGCAGAAGTGTTGCCGAATCACCCTGATCTGTTGTTTGAGTGTGAAGTTCTCGATTCGCTTCGATTCCCTGGCGAAAAAGTCGTTCTCGCTGAAAATCTGAATGCGGCGAATGCGGTTTTACTGGATTCGCGCTCATGGGCCTTGCGTTGGTCGAGAAATGTCAAACCTAGGGATGCTGAGCCGTTGGCTGAGATTCGGTGGATGAGGGCCAGCGATCAGATTGATTGGGGGGCCCTTTCGGAATGGACATCGAATGTTCAGTCCGGGGGTCGTATTCCGGAACTGCTGATCGTTGATGATGAACATGGTGTGGTCACCTATCGATGCGCTCTTCACGACCCGGTTGGACCATTGACTGACCCGTTCCGAGGGCTGGACAACGATGAACGGAGGGTGATCTCTCACGCGTGGGGGCAATCAAAGGAAACCGATGGCGGATATTGGTTGGACATTCCCCGCAATGAATGGCCACTTCCTGGTATCGGCATCAATTTGCAAAACGGTGTATGGCTCACCGAAATTGAATCTCAAATCATCAGTCGAGTCGTCAATCCTACGATGCCGTTGCCAACGGGGGAAATCGCCAATCGGATGGCCATTCAATCAGACCTGCTTTCTCGGGGATTGGCCGTTCGACCCGGATTCAAGTACGGGACGAGGTGGCGAGTCTATGCTGGACTGGTGGGCGGTGAACACGCCCCATGGTTGGTGGTTCCAGTGGATGAAGCGCCCACGAATTGGGGGGAAGCCTGTCTGGCAGCTCGATTGGCTGCTGGGGTCAACAAGCACTGGTTGTGTGCGTTGGAACCCCTCGGCAACAACAGTGGATGGCGATACCTCGCCCTTGAGCGGCCACCATCCGATGCCCGATGGACGAATCCTGTACGGCATTGATCATCGTCGAAGGTTGCCGAACTGATCATTTCTCTCTTGCACATATTCTATTCGGGCTTGAGCGAGAATCTTGTCACTGGGTCGGCGGACCTGTGTTTCTCCATCAGGTCGTTTTTCCTTTCCACGTTTCTTGCCACCACTGCTGACGACCCAGAGGGCCATCAACACGGACACCAACTGAATGTTGTTGGCCGGTTCAGCCAGCCACATCAATGCACTTCCAACGTCCCCTGGCGGCTCAGCCTGGAGTGATACATTGAATTCCCCAGCCAATCCGAATTCGTCGTAGAGTTGCACTTTGCCGTTCGCAAGCATGCCCGGAGACAGAAGTCCATTGGGATTGATTTCCAGAGCAAGGACGCTGCCAGGACCCAAATTCTGCTGATTGGCCGTTGTGGCGATTCGGTCCAGTGGCCCCTCGATGACGATGTCGTAGGTTGAATATCCGGAACCATCGAAGGAGAGCACGTGCTCAAGTGTCACGACTTCGCTCACATCGATCTGGCCTTCCATCTTCTCCGGTACGAGGCGATTGGTGACGATAGACCAACCAATCTTCACATCGATGGATGGATTTTCTGTACCACATCCAAGTTTACCTTCGATGAAGCCGGTGGTACCGGGACTGGCGGCCTCTGAAAATGTCAGTGAGAATTCATCGGTCTCGCCCGCGGCGAGCATTCTCGTGCCAACCAGAGAGACGATTCTTCCATCCGTGCTGGTCACCTGTGACCAAGGCATGCAATCTTGATGGGCCTCAAATGAGATGGGGAGGGTCTCATGTCCAAGCAATCGTATCGGAGTACGTGGAGGTAGGACCGTGGCATGGCTGGGACCGGGGTGTGAAATGGTGATGTTGGTACCACTGTTGTCTGTGGAATCAACGGTCACAGCCCAAGGAACCAATCGACCGTGTCCATCACGAATCAGGATGCCGTCGGCTCCGAATGAACCACTGGTGAAAACATCGCCAGGGTCATCATCTTCCCCATTGTTCAGACTTCCATCCCCATCCCCTTCGATGACCTTGAGATAGGCGTGCTGTGGATCACGATTGACTTCATTGTGCTCAAAATCAGCGTAGTAGAGGTCTTCATGCGTCACCAAGAGGCCATGTGCAGGGAGTTCACGGTCAAAACCAACATCGACTCGAGTTTCCATCCAGATGTATTCGCCGGGGGCAATTCCGATGCGGACAGTGCCGGCGTTTGCTACATGTGGCAAGATGATGTAGGATTGGTTCTCGGCCGTCAGTGTGCCGATGGACAGATCCAGAGCGTCATTCGCCCCAATCAGATCCAAGGTGCCCGAAGTGGGCAATGCTGGTGTGCGTCCATTGCCATTCCAATTTCCGCTCGCCATGATGTCCCATGCGCCCAAACCACTCCAATCACTGCTGGGAATCGCACTGTGTACATCATACAAATCTACAGCACCAAACATGTGAAGCATTTCGTGAATCATCGTCCCCATGCCCGATGAGAAAGAGGCGAGGGTGTAGGCGCCAATCGATTTCCCACCGGCCGAAAAACCCGGAGACAGGGGGGCATAGTGACTCCAGATGGCATTTTGATTTCCCCCGTCCTCTTGGGCCTCGCCCGTATGTAGAATGAGGAGGCGGTCAACCCATCCATCGTTATCGAAATCATATGGACCCATG
>CAXEUI010000183.1:0-3124 GCA_963999335.1 uncultured Candidatus Poseidoniales archaeon | reverse complement strand
CAGTGCGCAACTTCAAGTGACCCGTTGAATGAGTCATAATGGCTGATAACCCCTCTGCCATCTGATCCTATGGCCAGTGAGTTCCAATCGCCTGTTCCGCCAAGTGTGACGGCAGACGACACCGTAAAAGTACTGCAATCAATACTCGAGCAGTGTGCGACCTTGAGATCGTCATTTGTTGCGTCGAAATAACTCACCAGTCCATACCCGTCAATGCCAATGGCGATAGAAGTTTGTTTACCAACCGTCCCATCGGCGTCAATCGTTTCTACTGTACTTTGAGAACATACTAAATTAGTGCAATGAGCGATCTTCAACGCAGAATTAGTCACGTCGTAGTAACTGACCAATGCAAACCCGTCGGAGCCGATGGTAATAGATGTGTACTGGCCGACGTCTCCACTTGAATCCACCGTGGAAACGTCGCTTGTTGTGCAAAAAACTGAATTGCAGTGCGCTACTTTTAATTCGGATTTAGTGGCATCGTAATAACTGATAACGCCTAAACCATCAGAACCAACTGCAATTGATGAATACGCTCCAACTCCGCCCGTGACCTCCACAGTCGATTTCGAACTCGTGGTGCAGTCAATCGTCTGGCAGTGAGCGACTCTAAGGTCCAAATTTGATGAATCCTGGTAGCTTATCAATGGAAGACCGTCTGATCCGATGATATCTGCAAAATTCTCATTCACATCTATGATTGATACAGTTGGCTCAAAACCTGAGGAGAATACGTGTTCTGACGGTTCAGATTGAGATGTATCTTGACCATTTTCAAGGCACCCTGCGGACAGCAGGAGAAGGGCGACAGTCAGCCCGAAGAGTACTCGCATGGTATCCAATTGATGAGGCGCTCTATCAAACGATGTGGTGATGTTGAATGGCAGATTTATCCGAACATAGGCCAACCTGTGTCCGGGCAGTTCACTCGACTTCGATTTTGGGCATTGGAACCGCACGGATCCAACCGAAGACATCCGCCTCTTCCTGTGTTTGAATCCCGGTCAAGGCATCGTATAACTCACCTGTTACCGGCCCAACCTCGTTGTTGCAGTACATCGTGCAAATGTCACCCTGACAGATGGCACCGATTGGACTGATTACAGCTGCAGTGCCCGCGCAGAAGCACTCATCAGCCTGTAGAACGAACTCGATTTCGACCTTCTCTTCTCGCACTTCGTAACCTTTGCTTCGAGCCAGTTCGATAATCGATGCTCGAGTGATTCCGGGCAGGATGGTCCCTGTCAGTTCGGGGGTGTAGATGATGCCATCCTTCACACAGAAGAAGTTGGCCGCCCCCACTTCCTCGATGTAGCGATGCTCAAGCGCGTCCAGATAGATAATCTCAGCAAAACCCTCTTTCTTGGCACCCTTGGAAGGCATCATGCCTGGCGCATAGTTTCCAATCGCCTTGACACCTCCAGAGCCACCTGGACAAGCCCTGTGAAACTCATCACTGACCTTCAGTGAGATTGGATGCATTCCACCCTTGAAGTATGGACCCACCGGACAGACGTAGACCATGAAAGTGTACTCAGGTGCCGGAGACACACCGAGAATGGCTCCAGTTCCCCACAGGACCGGTCGTACGTAGAGAGCGCCTTTGCCTGTGGGGGGTACCCAGCGAGCATTTGCTGCCACGACCTTCTCCACGGCATCAAGGAACATTTCTTCAGGAACAGGTGGCATGCCCAATCGCTCTGCCCCAGTGATGAGACGAGCCGCATTCCGCTCGGGTCGGAACAGGATGATGCCTCCGTTCACACTGCGTTGCGCCTTCAAGCCCTCAAACAGGCCCTGGCCGTAGTTCAGGACACCCGCAGCAGGTGAAATTGTGATATCACCATAGGGCATCATCTTGCCCGGCTGCCACTCTTCACCGAGTTTACATTTGGCCTCATACATGATGTCGGTCGGCGTGAAAGAAAACGTCAGTGCATCCCAATCAATCTGCTCCTCCATCGAAATTTCCTCCCGCTTCCCCGTATCTGGCCGGACCGTCAACGCAAGGGGTGGTTCTCAACCATTCCGCCTGCAATTTCTCTAACGAATCTGGGCGGGCCAGACCCATAGAATTCAAAGACACCCACGGTCAACCCGGTTCATGTCCGCCGAAGAGGAGGCCTGTATCGTCGCGGCTTCCTACCAGGGTTTCGGCTCACAGACGGTGGTTGAACTCTGGCTGCGCGCACGCGAGGGCCACTCCACTCTGCTTCTGGTTCATGGTTTGCGTCCCTTTCTCGAGATTGCCGTACGTGGGAGTTCACCCGATTTGCCTGATGATATCGATGAGCGATTGGAAAGGGTTCGCAGGGTAAAGGATGTCACATTGATCCATGACCCCGTCGACAAATGGACTGACAAAGGAACCAAACCCCATTGGAAGATCGAGGTTCGCCAGCCTTACAATGTCCCCAAGATCCGTGAAGCGCTGAAGGCGAATTGGGCCATCAGCAGTGCAGACATCATCTTCCCTCAACGCTTGTTATTGAATCTCGATTTGGGCCCGCATATCGCATGGAAGGGTGAATTGCTGCCCAAAGATGGTGATGCGATTCGGGACGCCGGCGGTCGTGGTCTGTACCCCACTGATCAAGTGGCTCGCTGCACAATTGATGATTTGCGGGCAATTGATGCCTTCACCGCTCCGTTTGTCACGTTCTCCTTCGATCTTGAGACCAGCATCGAATCGGGTCATATCTTGTGTGCAGCTGCGGTCATTGAACAGAATGGAAAGAGTGAGACACACACCTTCAGGGGTGATGAGCGCGAGATGTTGGAGGGCCTGACTCGTCTGGTTCGAGACAGCGACCCGGACCTCATTACAGGGTACAACATCGATAATTTCGATCTGCCTCGAATCAAAGAGAGAATGGAAGCGCATGAGGATGGCAACGACAAGTTGAGCCGAGCAATCCTTGCAGGGTGGGGGCGAATCCCCGTCACAGAAGAAGCTTGCAAGGGCGGTAGGCGAGGCCCGCCAATCACCGCCAATCGTCAACAAAATCGAAAATGGACCCTGACCGGTCGATGTGTGATGGATGCCTGGTGGGAGGCGCGCATGACGCTTCGCCCGAAGCGCGAGACCCTCAAGTTCGTCTCCGAACTGTTGTTCCCTGAC
>CAXEUI010000182.1:0-3142 GCA_963999335.1 uncultured Candidatus Poseidoniales archaeon | reverse complement strand
CCATATAGATTGGTGGCGTTGGATTGTTCATGGAAGCGCTTGGATGAATCATTGGAACAGATTCGCATGGTGTCCCCCAGATTAGAAGGAAGAACACTTCCACTGGTGCTCGCTGCCAATCCCGTATCATGGGGACGTCCTGGCCGCCTCAGTACAGTAGAAGCATTGGCGATGTGTCTTGTATTACTGAATCACGAAACACAAGCGCAGCGTATTCTAGCTCCATTTTCATGGGGTGAGCAGTTCTTGACGCTCAATGCTGAACCCCTATCAGCATACAAGAATGCCAGAACGAGAGAGGAGATAATCGAACTCCAATGGGAATTCTTTGACAAACCAGAGGATTAGCGTACACGCGAACCATTGCTAATCGAGCCATCTATGGTGATAAGTTTCACATTCCCATCGCCATCATCCGCTGCACAGATCATCCCCTCTGAAAGAACTCCTCTCAATTTTCTTGGTTCGAGATTGGCGACGAAAATGATTTGTTTTTCTAGCATCTCATCCACAGAATAGTATGGCTTGAGGGCTGCACACAATGTCCTTCCATCGTCCGTGCCATCGTCAATATGGATGAGGTACAATTTGTCGGCATTGGGGTGATCTTCAACCGACGATATTGTTCCAGTGCGTAACTCGACAGACATGAATGTCTCAAAATCCACAAATGCTGTTCCTTCAGGTGCTTTACTCATTTCTTCTTCCTCCTCTGTTTTCGATTGTTTTCCAGTGCCCTTGACACCATGGCCCGGGTCATCATGTACAGTATCCTGATCCGATTGTGCCAGCGATTGTTCATGCTCAAGAATGGCTTCTAGATCGAGTCGCTCGAACAAAGGCTGGCTGATATTTGACCATGAGATGGGAGTCGACCAATCGGTCGCACTTTCAAACAATACGTCAGAAACATTGCCGTTTTGACCAATCATTGTCCACAAACGCTGAGCACTGAAGGGGAGGAAGGGGTGGCTGGTGATCGCCAAGAATCGCGCAAGTCTCCATCCGAATGCCAATTTCGATAGGGATTGTCCCCGTTCGTTTGTATATTCGGGTGAATCGGAAGGACCTGGCTCTGCGAGATATTGCCATGGAACGGCCTTCTGCAACATCTGGTTCCCATATTGAGCCGCAGACATGACATGCCGGAGTGCTTCCTTGTACCGGTGCCTGTTCAGGCTTTGTGTGACTTGAACATAGATTTGTTCAAGGCGTTCCATTTGTTCTGAACATTGCTTCAAATCATCATGAATTTGCAGTGGGTTATCCCCGCCCAATTTATTGCCCAAACTCATCACTCTGTTGACATAATTTCCATATGTACCATTCAATTCTGAATTGATCTTCGCTACAAAATCAGGCCAATTGAAATCAGTATCATGATTCTCAGGCATATTGATGCTGAGGTAGTAACGCAGGGTGTCAGGGTCAAATCTCTCAAGGAATGATGGCAGCCATACTGCATGTTTGCGACTCTTACTGAATTGTCCACCAGCCAGCATGAGATATTCCATCGCGGGAACATTCGTTTCTAGCGTCAGATCACCGGGGCCGGGCAAACTGATTGGGTCCCCTTCAGCCAAGCCATTGTTCGCATGATTGAGCCCCATAATCAATGCAGGCCAAATGACGGTGTGGAATGGAATGTTATCCTTCCCAAGGAAATAGAGATGCCTTGGAGCGACCCCGTCATCAGTTACACACCACCATTTTCTCCAATCGTTAGATTTTGCGAATCTCTGAGACCAAATGCGTGCGCACGAATAGTAACCCTGTACTGCTTCGAACCAGACATAGACACACTTCCCGTCCCACTCATTCCCGTCCAATGGCAGTGGAATCCCCCAGTCCAGATCACGAGTCACAGCACGGGGTCGAAGGCCCATGTCCAACCACTGCTTCGTCATTGCACGAACATTGGGCTTCCAATTCGGATTGCGGTCTGAAGCATGAGCTTCAAGGACATCTTGGAATCGATCGAGGCGGTAGAAGAAATGATCTGTATCTCGAATTTCAATTTCCGCATTAGGATTCATTTTTGAACGAGGATTCTGAAGTTCATAGGATTCATACGTCATCCCGCATTCATCACACTGGTCACCCCTGGCTCCATCTTCTCCACAATTGGGACATTCACCTTCGACATACCGATCGGGGAGAAATCGACCGCCATCATCTCTGATTTCGTAGTATTGTTGCGTAGTTTTCTGCTCAAACAAACCAGCAGCGAATAATGAATTGAAATTCTCTTGAACATATCGTTTGTGTTCCGGATCACTGGTTCGATTGAACAGAGCACCACCGTATTCGGATCCTCTGGGGTCAACATTCGGTTCCCAGATACAGCCGAGGTCGAGGAGAGCTTGTGTATTGATAGCGTGATACCGATCAACGATTTCTTGGGGAGTGACGCCTTCAGATTCCGCAGTCACAGTGATCGGTGTTCCATGTTCATCAGAACCCGAGACCATCAATACACGATTTCCCAAGGCTCTCTCATATCGAGCATGGATATCAGGGGGTAGGTAACATCCAGCAACATGACCGAGATGCAATGGGCCATTCGCATAAGGCCATGCGACACAAATGAGTACGTGTTCATCTGCCATCCTATCGCCTCATTCATCTGAATTTGGTTCAAACTCACCATTTGCCATTCCATATTTTTCCTTAGCGAATTCGCGCATATCCTCAGCAGTAGTGCCCTCTTGAATGCCTTCTAGATCGGCCTCATCAACAATTTCAACACCAAGTAATGTTTCAATAATATCTTCCATTGTGAGCAATCCTTGGGTAGCACCAAATTCATCTTTGATAATCATGATTTGTTCACGTCTTTCAAGGAGTATGTCGAGGGCTACATCAACTGATTCGTCTTCATGACAGAAGGTCACAGGTCTCATCAATTCAGACATGAGGACATCATCTTCATCGGCGGCGGCGCGTCGTAGAATATCGCTACGTAGCACGATTCCGAGGATATCGTCGGGCGATTCCCCTGTCACTGGCAAGCGCCCATGTGTCATGATTGGAATCTCTGTCCGTGCAATATCGACCGACCAATCAGCCGAGACGGTTGTCATGACGACGCTGGGTGTCATGATTGCACTGACAGATTTCTCCCTTAAACGGAGTAAATTGG
>CAXEUI010000181.1:0-3176 GCA_963999335.1 uncultured Candidatus Poseidoniales archaeon | reverse complement strand
CTGGATTGGCCAGCCCATCCAGAAGGATTCGCCGATGCATTCCCTGGGGGTCTGAATGCGGAATGTGGTGAATTATGCGTGACCCAATGGTATGATGTCGATGGCGATGGCTTTGGTGACAATCAGGGCGACGACGTCTGGCGTCCTGATGCTTGCGTGACCACATCGGGTACCAGTACTCGCGACCGTTGGGGTTGCCCCGACAGAGATGGCGACGGATCCAGTGACCCGAACATCGAATTGGGTTGGTTGCCCCATCCCGCAGGTGCAGCAGATGCCTTCCCTGATGAGCCCTCACAATGGGAGGATGCAGATGGAGATGGCTTTGGTGATGAGCAGACTGGGTTGGAAGGTGATCGATGTCGAGATACACCCGGTACCAGCCAAAGCGATCGATACGGTTGCACCGATACGGATGGCGATGGCTGGTCTGATCAAGGGGACCGATTCGCACATGATCCCACACAGTGGTTGGATGCAGATCGCGACGGCTTCGGTGATAACCCGAATGGGCATCAGGCTGACAGTTGTCCCAACGACCTGATGAGCGCCGGTGTTTCTGTCATCGATAGATTGGGTTGCCCGGACACCGATGGCGATGGATATTCCGACGCAGATGATGAATGGCTGGCTTCACCCGATGGAGAAGCCGATGCCTTCCCCAAGAATCGTGTTCAGTGGGCTGACGCAGATCGCGATGGTTATGGAGACAATCCCATTGGTGGCCTGCGCGATGACTGTCCACAAGTTCACGGAACATCCACAATCAACTTGCAAGGCTGCCCAGATAGCAATGGAGACGGTTACTCCGATTCCTACGGTGCAATTCGCAGCCAACTGGCCCTCATGGGCTCCAATCCCACCGCAAGTCTGCTGACCTTCGCGTGGCCTCTCTTCGTCTTCCTCATCACGCTCTTTACCGTTCGAATGGGGCAGAAAGAGGATGTGTTGGCCGAAATTGAGGATGATCTCCTCGAAGAAGGAGGTGAATTCTGATGCGCACTCGAATCATGACCCTGTTCATGGTGGCGATGATGTTGCCGATGCTGGCCACGGTTGCCAGTGCACAGGACGAGAGTTACATCCTCGTGAACGGCTCCGGTGCCTTCGCCCTCGACGAGAACAATGATGGCGACCTTGATCTGGTTCGTGTCATTGCTTCAATCGTCACCACCGCACCGAATGCTGGTGTCGGAGTCGAAGTCATCGCCGACAATGGTGATATGGCCATTTCGTTCTGGAACAACACGAGCATCGGGTACGACGAATCATTCATTGCCAACACCACAGTGAAGGCATGGGAAGATGGAGAATACCAAATCACGCTCCGCGTGTGGGACCTTGAATCTGGATTGATGATTCACGATGAAGACTTGGGCCTCCACGAATTGATGGCGAGTTTGACTCCGCCACAATTGTCGATGGAATTGGAATCAGAAGAGTGGATCTTCACCGGAGACACCTGTCTGATTCACCGTGTATCCACTGATCTCGTCGGTTCGCATTACGATTCCATGGGCACCGTATCCATCCAAGGTGTCCCTTGGTTGGTGGGTGAATACGAGACACCACTCGATTGCAGTCGCTGGCCAGCGGGTGACTACACGGTCGTCGAACATTATCGAAACGACCTAGGGATGACCGCAACAGAGTCGATTTCCTTTGTCATCCATGTCCATCCCCCACCCGCGTTCATGGTCAATCAAACCGGACGCACTTCAGAAGCCGGAACACCCTGTGATTTGGAGATCATCGCCACTGAAGACACCCAATTGGCGGAGATGACGATTCTGTGGGAAGTGGCTGACCCTGCTCAGGAACTGACCTCCTACGACGACCTAGAGATTCTCGATTGCACGATGTGGGGCCCCGGTGTTCACAAGGTTCGTGCAACTTTGACCAGTCCGCAAGGTCGTGAAACCACCGTGGGCCTCAACGTGGTCCGTCTCCCGCCAGCACCAGATGCCAGTCTCGAGGTCCTCAATGCGAGTGGAAATTCCGATCGCTGGCCTGCGACATCGCAAGGTGATGAATACGCCCCCACTCCTCTGGTCATGAGCCTATCAGCAACCATTGCACTGGTCGGTTCAGGTGGCTTCATCTTCGCCATCATTCTCGGCTTGCTTGTCGCCAACATGATGAATGGTGAGAAGAAGGAAGAGGACATGTGGGATACACCTCCCGAAGCACCCGACAGTGAAGGATTGCCCTCCTTTGTCGACGAATCTGGGGTCCATTGGCGACAGCTCCCCGATGGCGGTGTGGAGTGGTGGGATCAGACCGAGAATCAGTGGTCCCCCTTCCAGCAGTAGATGGTTTCGCGCGTACCACGGAAGGTGTGGAAGATGGATTGGCAAATCATCGTTGGATGCGTCGTTGCTGTCATCTTGCTGCTCATCAATTTCTGGTGGTTCGCAGTCGGACAGAAGAAAGCGCGATTGCACCGTGATTGGACTCCAGATTGCGCTCAATTGGCCCATTTCGAAATCGATGGGGATTCGGTGACCTTGCAGAATCGCAGAGATTTCACTTGGCGAACCACGAAGGATTTCGATGAGAACTGGGACAACTGGTCGTTCGACATGAAGAATCTCAAGGACATCTGGTATGTGGTCGATCATTTCCACAAGATCAGAGGCATGGCCCACACGATGGTCGGCTTCGAATTCACCGACAATCGCTTCCTCATGGCCTCATTTGAGGTCCGCCGACAGAAGGGACAGAAATTCCATCCTTGGACAGGCATGTGGAACGAGTTCGAACTCATCCTGGTCTGGGCGACCGAGCGAGATCTGCTCGGCGTACGGACCAACGGTCGGGGCAACGATGTCTATCTCTATCCATGCGATGTCTTGCCTGAAAAGCAGACTGCGCTGCTTCAAGCGATGATGCAGCGAACCAATCAATTGGCTGAGAACCCCGAGTGGTACAACACGATGACCTCGACCTGCACGACCTCGATTACCAAGATTGTCAATCGAGTCACCCCCGGTCGAGTTCCCTTCACATGGCGCGCCTATCTGCCCGGTTACTCTCCATGGACAGCTTGGAAGCGCGGAATCATCTCACAACGTGGCACGTTCAGTGAGACCGTAGCCGCGGCTGCAATCAGTGAGAAGGCAAAGGTCGCTGGTGTTGGCGAGCCGGGTAGTCACGATTACTCGATCAATGTCCGG
>CAXEUI010000180.1:0-3179 GCA_963999335.1 uncultured Candidatus Poseidoniales archaeon | reverse complement strand
CACGGACAATGGTTGAAATGATGTAATTACAAGATTGTGAAGTTTGTCCATATCACTTCGAACTTGATTGATGGCTGCACCCTGTTCAAGCCCATGGATGTCACCCTCATCGAGACGGTGCTCACGTGCCAGAATATGGCCGAATGATCCCGCACCATGTACGATGATGAGGTCATGACCCATTTCAACCAGTCTTTTCACGCAATTAGCGAGACGTTGAATTTGATCCATATGAGGGGTACAAAGGGTAGTTTTGTCAGAAATAAGGCCACCACCCCACTTCATGATGATGCGGCCCATAAATCGTCTAGGGGCTTTACATTCAAAGCGATAGCGTCGCTTCATTCATCTAGGAGTCCGATGTACACAGGTTCATGGGCAAGCCAACATTGGAAGAGTTCCGACGCTGGCTTCAAACAGAAATCAAAGATATTGAACAAATTGAAGACGGGGCAGACAAGGCAAAACGTTTGATTCAACTTGAAATGGCACTCCAAGAATCTATGGCCTTCGATGCAGCATGGGAATTGCGCACGGAATCATCAATCATACCGGTTCTCAAAGAAAAATCGGTCCGCCTTCTATCCTCTGCCCCAGAATCACCTACCGAATCATCATCCAGCGGTATCTGCCAAGCATGTGAGGCGGAAATCGATGATGATCTCCCATTCTGCCCTGCATGCGGCGAGAATCGATAATCACTCTTCTTCAGCAGCCGCAGCTTCCTCGTCTTCCCATTCTGAAATGGAGACGAGCAATTCAGGGTGGTCCGACTCGATAACAGCGCAATATCGTGCCTCAACCTCTTCAGTCAAGTAAACCGTCGTACCTGCGTGGTAAATGGTATCACCATTGGCTTCCATCTGAATACAGTCAATTTCAATAATCACGGGGCGATGATGGTGTACATGTCCAGCGATGGCGGCTGCGGTAACCGTTTTTGAAAGATGAACGTGTTTGCGATCACCAGGTTTGATTCCATGTTCAAGCAAATGTTCTTCGCCATCCTGAGAACATGGGTAGTACAACAGATTCGGCGTATCATCAGTCGGCAGATCCAATTCGATTTCGACAGTATGTGCATATGTTGCACGAACCATATCTCCACGAACATCGTAACGTCCCTTCGTACAGGTTTCACTGACTGCCCTGATGTGATGCGGGCGAAGCCAATGCATACGGCGATCTCGCTTGGTCAGCGCTTCTACCATTTCACGAATATCGACCCATCCATTCAAATCCATATCCAGGTCAAATTTCTCTGGGAAATGACGCAGGATACCCGCCATACGTCTTCCTAGAATATCGCGTTCTCGGTCGCTCATGATGAATTTTCCCTCATCATTGCAGGCCGGACAATTCTGCCCATCAAAGAATCCGTGGGTGTTGCAATCTCTAATCATCGAGCCGGCGACCCGCCACACCTTCATAATTCGTTCTGTGCCCAAAGGGCACAATTCACTCTCAAGGATTATGGGCACATGTCAATTCGACATGGCATGGGCGCCGTAATTGTGGGATATTGCCGGACAGCATTTCACCGGGCCCACCGGGGGCCACTGAAGGACACTCGCCCTGAAGATATGGCATCCGCGGTCGTGAAAGGTGTCATGAATCGAACATTGGTATCAGGCGAACTCATCGAGGATCTCCTTCTGGGTTGCGCATACCCCGAAGGGGAACAGGGCCTCAATTTAGGCCGCATCACGACATACATGGCCGGATTGCCGAACACAATCCCGGGTATGACTACCAATCGATTGTGCGGTTCATCAATGCAAGTCATTCACACCGCCGCCGGCACCATTGCAATGGGTTCGGGTGATGTTTTCATCTGTGCCGGCGTTGAATCGATGTCCCGAATCATGCGTGGTGGCTTCAATCGCTCCCCTCACCCACACCTTGAATCAACATATCCAGAGGCCTATATCAGCATGGGTCTGACCGCCGAAAATTTGGCCAAAAACCATAATATCTCTCGAGTCGATCAAGAACAATTCGCCGCACGCAGCCATACGAAGGCAATTCGGGCACAAAATGAAGGTCTCTTGAATGATGAAATTGTGAGTGTATCAAATATCGATGTTGATGGATGTATGAGAGAACCCGATCTCGAGAAGATGGCGCAACTCAAACCCGCATTTATTGAATCTGGCTCCGTCACGGCCGCAACAAGCTCCCCATTGACTGATGGCGCCTCCGCCCTCATGGTGTGTTCTGAATCATTTGCACAGGAAAATAATTTGTCCCCTCTGGCATCGATTGTCTCGACTGCCGTTTCGGGCGTTCCCCCTGAAATCATGGGATATGGCCCTGTTCCAGCCTCATTGAAGGCCTTATCTCGTGCAGGAATCTCATTCGATGACCTCGACATTATCGAGTTGAATGAAGCGTTCAGCGCTCAATCCTTGGCCTGTATGAATGACATGGGTCTCAGCATGGATGATTCTAGAATCAATGTGGACGGGGGTGCACTTGCAATCGGACATCCACTCGGTGCCAGCGGCTGTCGAATCACTGGGAAAGCGGCCAGCCTACTCCAACGCACGGGTGGACAATTTGCATTGGCGACGATGTGCATAGGTGGAGGGATGGGCATCGCCACAGTCCTTGAGAGATGGAATTGAACCCACAATAGGCTTGATATGATGCCAGTCAATGGCGCATCATGGGCTTCGGTATTAGAGACGGGCGCCGCCAAGCGAAGGAGAACCTTTCCGGCTCTGATGAGGGTGATTGCGCGCGTGGTGGTGGGGCTGCCACTCCATCATCCCTTCCTGATTATCTTCAATGTGCAAAATGCGGATATGAATGGAAGGACCCTGAGGCCACAGCATCATCCACTGGACCTCGCGATTCAATCTCACGAGATTCTGAAAAACTCGATGAATTCAAACATGAGATGGAATCCGGACAGGGCTTGGCCCGCGTACTCGGAGTCGATGATGGATTGGATTCAGAGCAAAAAGCCTCACTCTTTAGATTGCAAGATAAGTGGATGTCGGGGATGCATGGTCAATACAATGCAGCAGAGGATGAGAGGAAACCTCTCATGATCGCATTCGATGATGAAGACAATTTACTCGAAACACAGGTCGGTGCCATCCACCTTTCAGACAATGTCTTCGATGGTGGAGAGGAAATTCGGATTGAATATCCAGGATTGGGGACTGAGTTTT
>CAXEUI010000179.1:0-3185 GCA_963999335.1 uncultured Candidatus Poseidoniales archaeon | reverse complement strand
CCACGACACCACCTTCGGGACCTACGATGTGTGCAACCAGAGCCGCGATGTATCCACCTTTGGCCCCCAAGATTAGCACCTCGTGCCCTGGAGCCAATTCAAGATGATGTAACATGGTGGAAATCATGTGTGGGGCTGAAATCGTCTTGACACCGCCTTTGGTGGTTTCAAGGAAAACAAGCGGGCGATCGTGCCAAAAAGGCTCCAATTCGTAGTCAGTGAATTCTCCAACATCGACCGAACGCATGGCTGCGGAAATACTGGAGTTGATGGGGACCCCGGCTCTTTCCAGGCGTTGAATGAGGCGGCGCGTATGTCCGCTATGCTCCGCCATGAACCCCCTTTTCATTCCTCACTCAAAAGGCTGCGGTGGGGTTTACCTCATATTCCCCGACCTCTCGCCATAATCTAGGGTCCGTGGTCTAGCGGTTATGACGTCGCCTTTACAAGGCGAATATCACCAGTTCAAATCTGGTCGGTCCCACTACTGTTCTTCAGACCACTCGGCGTCATCCCCGAGTGCAACTTTGCCCTGTTCATCCAGTGTGGTCGCAACCTTCTCTGACGTCCAGACGGTGTTCTCTTTCCACGTGTCCAAGTCAGGGTCGATGGATGAAAGAGCCTGTGAGAGATCCAAGTCGATGCTGTCATCTGCTGCGGCTTCCGCCTCAGCAGCCAGACGAACGGCCTCAATTCGTCCGAAGTGGGTGTCCCACGCCTCAATGGCTTTCTGCATGGCGAAGATGACGAATGAATGCTTGTTTGAGGCGCGATCACCGCCACCGAATTCCCCTCGGCGGACAAGGTATGAATCACCGATACAAATGGCCACGTAAACCGTCCCGACGGGTTTGCCCGAATCACCTCCAGTCGGTCCCGCAATCCCAGTGATTGAGATGCTCACACTGCTGCCTGAGGACTGCTGAGCACCCCGAGCCATTCCAAGGGCGACTTCGTGGCTTACAGAACCACGTTTCTCCAATTTCTTAGGAGCCACACCCAATTGTGCGATCTTGGACTCGTTTGAGTATGTGACCCAGCCCTGTGAGAACCAGGCAGAAGCACCGGATATATCGGTGAAACAACTGGCGAGAAGGCCACCAGTGCAGGACTCTGCGACAGAGAGGCTCCACCCTTCTTTCTTCAGGCGCCGCACAAGGCGCGCCGCGAGCATGGAGGCTTCCTCACTCACGGACAGACGGCCTCAGCGGCTGTTCTTAGGCATGCCGACGGTGTTTTCGCAATTTGACGGGGGCCTCTAGAGCGCAGTAATGCCTTTGAACGGTCGCGTCGGGGTTGGGGCTTGTGAGCGGCGCGAATTGGGGCGAAATCCACCGAAAGGTGATGTCTGTGGGCCTGATTCCGGCCCGTTCTGTTCGTGACCGGCTCCTTGCATTGCCCTCCATCGACCCACTAATCCAGGCTGCTGAAGCCACTGGAAGCAAGGGCATGTTGGACGAGGCGATGCTCGAGTCACTGTTGGTACAGCAAGATGTGGTCGTCGTCGCACGGACGATTGCCCCACTCTCTGAACCTGAACCTGTGACACCGGCTAGAATCCACAACCTCGACCATTATCGAATCGAGGATTTCCCGATGCAGGCCAGAGATGTAGATGCAGAGATTACGGTGCATTTCGACATCACGGGGAACAGTGTGACAGAAGGGAAGAAGGAAGACATTCAATCTTGTTTCACCGACCGCCTCAAGCAGATTCGCCGCATGATTATGGACAAGAATCTGCCCAATCGGCCCATCGCCGTCAATGAGGCGGTTCGACAGCGAAAACAACTCGACAATCGGGATAGCCCATTCACAATCATTGGCTTGGTGAATGATCCAAAAACCACGAAGAATGGTCATCTGCTCTTCTCGATCGAAGATGCAACGGGGGAGGTTACCTGTCTGCTCAGTCAGCGGGATGAAGGTGGCCCGAATCAGGAGATTGTTCATGCTGGATTGATGAATGATGATGTCATTGGTGTGAGTGGATATTTCAGCCAAACTGGAGACCTCATGTATGTCGATGACATTCACTTCCCAGCCCTAATCGAACACGAACGACGCACCGCTGGAGCGGATCAGGCCATCAGTGCCGCCTTCATCTCTGATTTACATCTGGGCAGCAAGACCTTCCTTGAACCGCAATGGCAGAAGATGATGCAGTGGTTCAATGAAGACCCGCTGGCAAAGACCGTTCGCTATCTGGTCATCAGTGGAGACGGGGTGGATGGTGTGGGCATCTATCCCGGACAGGACAAACACTTGAACATCCCCGATATGTTCAACCAGTATTCTCGTCTTGGAACCATGTTGCAGGACTTACCAGATTGGATTGAAGTGCTGTTGTTGCCCGGCAACCATGACGCGGTTCGACCCGCTGAGCCACAACCAGCTCTGGACCCGGAGTTGCAGACAGATTACAACAACACGATGTTTGTGGGCAACCCCTGTGACTTCAGCCTGAACGGTGTTCGCGTCCTCTCTTACCATGGCGTCTCCATCATGGATTTCGTTGCCAGCCTGCGAACAGTGACATTCGAGACGCCAGAGGCTGCCATGCGGGCGATGATCGACCGTCGTCATCTTGCGCCATCCTGGGGTGGGAAAACTCCCCTTTCCCCTGAACCTGAGGACCGGCTCGTCATTCAGGAGATTCCCGACATCTTCGTCACCGGCCACGTTCATGGTCACCATACGGAGACCTACAAGGGTGTGAATCTGGTACACAGCAGTACTTGGCAGGACCAGACCGATTACCAGCGGATGCTCGGATTCCAACCCAAGCCCTGCATCCTCACCGTGGTCAATCTGCACACGCACGCGATGGCAGCGATTCCGTTCGTCTAATCATCGAACAGGTCGTCCTCGATGGGCATTGAGTAATCCAACTCATGCTTACGTGTCCTGATGAAGGCAGCGAGAACGATGATGATGATAATCATCAGATAAATTTGGACGACTGGTTTACCAAGAAGATCAACGATTCGATTGGAGGGGTGGGTCTCATCATTGGGTGGTCCCGGTTCTTCGGGATCAGGGATTGAAGGTGCGGCGTCCTCCTCATCGATGACGAAGTCCACGCTGGAGGTGTTCATATTGCCAGAAGCATCGTAGATGGTGACGGTCAGCGTGTGAGTTTCCAAGGCAGGGAGACTTGGATAGGGGACAATCGTCATGTCGTG
>CAXEUI010000178.1:0-3208 GCA_963999335.1 uncultured Candidatus Poseidoniales archaeon | reverse complement strand
CTGCTTGGCGAAGTGTGGCTTCATCATGCTCGACGACAATGAGGGTGTTGCCAAGTTCACAGAGTTCGCGCAATGTGGACAACAAGCGGGAATTGTCACGACTGTGGAGGCCGATGCTGGGTTCATCGAGAACGTACATCACACCGGTGAGGCGGGTTCCGATCTGTGTGGCCAATCGAATTCGTTGACTCTCTCCGCCCGACAGGGTGTTTGCACGGCGATCCAAGGTGAGGTAGTCTAGTCCGACCAGTGCGAGGAAGCGCAATCTGTTGCCAATTTCCTTGATAATCTCGCGACCGATGAACATCTCTCGTTCGTTCAGTGCCCGGATGCCTTGCAATGAAGGGGGGTTGCGTTCAATCTCATCCCAGAACGTTTGATTCACTGAACCCGTGGACCAAATTTGGATGATGGCTAGAGCATCAAGAATGCTTGCGCCATTGAATGAAGGCAGATTCGTGCCACCGACGATGACACCCCGTACAGCGGGATTGAGTTTGGCACCATTGCAAGCCAAACACGGCTCATCGGTCATGTAGGAAAGCAACCGGTTCCGGGTCCGTTCACTCGACGTTTCTGTGAACGTCCTCTCCAAACGTGCGAAAACACCCTCCCATGGCCGATTCATTCGGTAGGATGATCCCTTTTTGCTTGAGAATTCATATTGAATGGAGGTGGAACCAGAACCCCACAATAGGACGTCGAGGGCATCCTCGTCAAGATCCTGAACAGGGGTGTGGATGTCAAAACCATAGTGAGTGAATGTTTGCCTCATCAGCGATTTGTACCACCCGGACATCATCGATCTACGGAATGGATAAACGCACCCATCATCGATTGTCGCTCTTTCATCGATACACAAATCATGGCTGAATCTCCGTTGTACACCCAACCCTTGACATTCGGGGCAGGCACCCAATGGATTGTTGAATGAAAAGATTCGAGGGGACATCTCAGGAAGAAATGCCCCGTGGGTCGGACAAGCGAATTCTTCTGAATAGGGAGTGACAGTGCCAAGTGGGGTGCTGTTCGCCTTCGAGCCCTCTGTAAGTTTCACATTTGCCTTTGGAGCTTCAAATGATTCGATTGCAAGGCTCCCCCCTCCCAAATGGAGGGCGGACTCGATGGATTCTGTCAATCGTTGTCGGTTGGCACGAGTGAGGCGCATACGATCGACTCGAACATCGATACTGTGACGAAGGTTCTTCTCAAGAACGGGTGGGTCCTCAAACTCAGCTTCCCGGCCGTTGATGCGACCGATGAGATAACCTTGTTCAGCCAAGGAAGAGAACAAATCTGCATGCGTTCCTTTGCGGTCGCGAATGACGGGCGTCCACACGAAAATTCCGTGGCCTTCGTAATGCCACATCACATCATCGACAATCTCCTGTACGGTTCGGCGGGCGACTTCAACGCCACATTCGGGGCAGTGTGGTAGCCCGATTCGTGCCCACAATAAGCGAAGATAGTCCATGATTTCCGTCACGGTTGAAACCGTTGAACGGGGATTGTGGCTTCCCTGCTTCTGATCGATGCTGATCGCGGGGGAGAGGCCTTCGATGCTGTCGCAATCAGGTTTCTTCATCTGACCAAGGAACTGTCTGGCGTAAGAGCTCAGACTCTCCACATATCGGCGTTGGCCCTCTGCATACAAGGTATCGAATGCGAGGCTGGATTTGCCAGAACCTGAAACACCCGAGACCACCACGAACCGGCCGCGGGGGATTTCAACGTCGATATTCTGTAGGTTGTGTGTACGTGCTCCACGTACAACAATCCACTCTTCATCGTCGGGCATGTTCGGGCGTTATCGCGCTTGTTCTTGAACTCATTCTAAAGAAGCCATAGTGCATCGATGATCTCATCGGCGTTTGCGCTTGTATCTGGTGGCAAGAGTGTGACGCCGTTGTGGGCAACCATCGAATGGATGTTTCCACTTCCTTGATGTGTGTGTGTTGTCGCAACGAGTTCTCCGCCTTCGGAGAAAATCTGAATGCGTCGCAAACAAATCTTGCTGGGTGCACCCTTGACTGAATCCTTCAACCGAACCTGAACCTTGTGGGTCAATGGGATCTCAGGGCTCAGCCAGGGTGAAACAATCATCATGAATACAAGATGGCTGCTGACGGGGTTTCCAGGCAAACCGAACAACGGCGTGCCATTCCATGTACCGAATAATGGCGGTCCCCCTGGCCTCATTGCGACCTTCCAGAAGTGGATGTTTCCTTCCTGTTCCATGAGTTTACGGACGTGGTCGAATTCACCCATACTGACGCCTCCACTTGTCAGAATAACATCACAATCAAGAGAATCCAAGGTGGTTCGTAGAGCATCCATTGAATCGACGACGGGCTCTTGGAGGAGGGGGATACACCCGATTTTCTCAAGCAACGCGCACAATCCGTATGAATTTGATTCGTAGATTGTTCCGGCCCCCAATTCTTCCCCTGGTGCGATTAGTTCGTCCCCCGTGCTGATGACGGCGACACGTGGCTTTGCTCGAACGGGGAGGGTTGCGTGGCCCATGGTGGCTGCCATCGAAATTGCGGCAGGTGTCATCAGTTGACCCCTTCGCAGTGCCACAGTTTCCTTTGTTAGGTTCTCACCTTGACGGCGAATGAAATTGGTGTGGGCTTTGCCTTGTAATCCATCCTCGATCAGAACGATGGCGTCGGCACCATCGGGCACCGGCGCCCCTGTCATGATGCGGATTGCTTCTCCCGCCCCCACCTTCAAGGGGGCAGTTCCAGCTGCGGTCATACCGACTTCAACCCGTTTTGGGTCGGTGCTACGAACCGCCCAACCATCCATGGCTGAATTATCGAATGGGGGGTCGTCCACTTTGGAGACGATGTCCTCGCTGAGAATTCGGTTGTAGGCTTGCGAAAGTGACACCCATTCTGTAGCGGGAGCAACCGCTGTCTGACGAACGATCTCAAGGGCACGCTCGATGGTGACCAATGTCTCCATGGTGAGCCGATGGTACCAGAGGGTTTGAGTTCGACGGCAGGGTGGGTCCGTTGTGGATTTGGGTCTGCTTGCGATTTGCTTCGCACTTCTCGTCGTGGCGTCACTGTATTCGAGTGTGGGGCATGGAGGAGGATCGGGGTACCTCGCCATTCTGTCTCTGACCTCCTACGGAACGATGGAGGTGGGGTGGTTGAAGCAGTACGCGTGGTGCCTCAACCTCATCGTCGCCGGGATTGCT
>CAXEUI010000177.1:0-3209 GCA_963999335.1 uncultured Candidatus Poseidoniales archaeon | reverse complement strand
CCATTGAAACGGATTCTGAATTTCAAAGGGCTTTCAGTGCGTCCTTCGATAGGCTACCCATTCACTCGTCTTCTAGCATGGCCTTCGTGGCAGCATCGAGAAGACCGAGTAGGCTGTGGGCCTCATCATCAGTCGGCATGCCTCGAAGAATGACTCGACTCAGAGTATCGGCTGCTGAGGCCTTCTGATCCTCACGCTTGGTCGATGCGTTGGCAATCTCCTCAGCCCGTCTGCGGATCTCACGCTTCAGTTCCGGGTCGAGCAAACGCTGAGTGTGAACGGTCTTGGGCAGCGCTCCGTCATGGCCCACATTGGGAAGCAATGTCTGGAACCACTCATAGCAGACAATGGCTACAGTATGACTCAGATTGAGAATAGGATAACCTTCCCAAGTTGGAATCGTCAGAAGAAGGTCGCAAGCACGCAACTCCTCCTGTGTCAGCCCCATTCCTTCGGGTCCGAAGACGATGGCGACCTTGCCTTCTGTCTTGGACAATCGCTCACCGAGTTCTGTTGGCAACAGGAAATGTCGGAACTGGACCTTGTCGCCCACCTCACGCTTGCCGCTGGTTCCAATTACGAGGTTGATGTCCTCAAAGCACGATTGCCAATCTTGGTGGATTTTGCAGTCATCAAGGACGCCCTGAGCGTGCTTCGCGCGATTGCGAGTCTCATCGGAGAATCCACCGTCGTGTCGAAGAATCCGCATCTCATGGAGTCCGAAATTCCGAAGACATCGAGACACTGCGCCTATGTTTCCTTCAATCTGTGGCTCGACCAATACGATGACGAGTTCACAGTTCCATTGTGGATGTGGGATGGTGGAATTGTTGCCCATTCTCACGCCTCAAAGGAATTGATGATGTCATCCGACAGGCGTTCGTAAAGGAACATCATCCAGCCCTCACCACGCTCTTGATCTGGCATCGGGTATGAATAGCGTAGAAATCCATTCGACTTCAGATGCTTCATGAAGTCTAGTAATACCTGGCGTTGCGGATGATGGACATGGCCAATCTCTCCAGATTGATCGACCTCAGGGGCCGACATATCGCCACCTCAGTCCTCTCGGCGCTGCATGTAGGTGGTGATGTACCCAGCAATCCAATTGCGCATACGTTTGTTGTCGACATCGGTGTATTCGGCAACCAATGCCTTGTTGTGATCAAAGTCATCATTGAACTGGTCAGGATACTCTTCACAAAGACGGATGGCTCGAATCTTGATGAATGACGGTCGAATGTTGCCCATGATACTCACTCCTCTACCAACTTGACTTCGATGGGGAATCCTTCTTCACGAGTGACTACAAGACGAATCTTTCGGGGTGGTTTTTGAATTCCACGGGCCCAGATTGCATGATTGACGGCTTCGTCAATCCATATTTCTTCTTCCTCTTTCACTTTCATGTGCCGTGACACATGCTTTCGAATCTCCTTCATCGCACGCGCGGCGCGCTGGGTTCGAGGGACGGCCCATGCAGCCCGGAGGGGGACGACCATCTCTTTGGTTTCAGCCATCATTCATTCCTCCATTCAGCGTCGAAGTTTACTGCGTCGCCAATGGTGACGCTTTGGATGTGTGGTCACCTTTCGATTGGTTCGCATCATGACCCATACGGGAACACGTCGATTCTGCTTGGTCACCTTGTTCAGGCGTTTCTTCTTCGCACAGGGCTTGTTTCGTGACATTGATCTCCCTCAAATTCTGCGAATGGTCGTCTCCCGACGGTTCTGGTCTGTCAGACCCTGTAAAATGCGCTTGAGCATTGCATCATCGACTGGAATTTGAAGTTGATTGTTCTGGTGAAGCGTGAACAAATGTTGCTTTACCGTTGAGGCGAGTTCGGGATGGCCCATTTCAACTCTGGCCAATCGATCACGAGCTTCTGGGGTCAGAATGATTCGCATTGCGTTGGCAATCATGTTCGCTTCTTGTTCTGCAGCGGCTTGTTCGGCCTCTGCATGGACTTGTTGCTCAGCCTGAGCTTCGAATTGTTGCTGTATTTCAGCCTGACGTGAAGCGCGAATCTGTGCCAATTCATCATCGTTGACAGACATGATCTCACCCACTCTCTCCTCTCCAATCAGTATTTGCCGAGGCCAGGATATACTTCTTCGGCTTGGGGTCGAACTTCGTGTGCGACATCATCAAGCATTTTCTGGCCCGCGGGTGTGAGAATTCGACCCATGGTCACAGTCCCTGCGGCATTGCGACGAACGGTGACCAGACCAGCATCTTCGAGTTGCTGGAGAGATGTTCGAATCACGTGGCGGCTTCCGGCTGTTGCTCGATTGGGGGCAGAACCTCGATTTTTTGCGCCGCCGAAGGCCTGTGAAAGGTGATTCACGCCCACTGGACCCAGACGACCCACCTTGCGTAGAATGGCAGCACTACGCAGGAACCACCAATTTGGCTGAACAGGGGGGCGTTCCTTGTGTGCCCCTGTTTTGACAAAGTCAGCCCAATCCGGCTGGTTGATTTTCTTATCGGCCTCTAGACGGTCTGCTAGAACCGGGATGAGAAAATCTGCGGGAACATCGTAAAACGTGGTCATGAGAGCCACCTAAGCAATTCGCCGACCAACACCCCATATTTAACGCTGACCGCCCCACCTACGGTGGGGAGTTTAGCATATTCATTCTGCCAAGGTTCAAGCGGTGAATTCAGGTGCGCGTTCCGATGAAGAAGGCGCTCGCTCAAAATCCAAACATGCTTCGAACCATGATTGGGCTCGGGCTCACCTTGATCCTGATTCTCTCATATGCTGTTTATGGGGCAACAATTGATTCATCGTACTATCTCTATCATACATCGAATGATCATGTCGAACATACCCCAGTCGATCAGGGGTTATCCAACGAGGATACGACTCAATCGTGGACATTTGCAACCAACCGCTCGACAACGTGGTTGAACATTTCCATGGCAGGTCTCGAAGAAGGGGACATCCTGTCTGTAGGCGTGTCCGACGGTGTGTGGTATCACCATGAAATGTTAGGCGATGAGAATGCCGATCGATTCAGTTGCCGCCAAACACAAGAGGGTGGCTTTGAGGAATACAATGTCTGTACAGAATCTCAAGTACACAGTATGACGGCTGAACAAGCCGGCAATATGACAATTCGGGGCATCGTTTCCCCCGAACTCCCAATGGGGGGCTTGGGGAGCCTCTATGCTGACTCGATGGAAGAGGCGGAGATTGCGTC
>CAXEUI010000176.1:0-3212 GCA_963999335.1 uncultured Candidatus Poseidoniales archaeon | reverse complement strand
TCTACGATTCGCTTCTTTCAATCACCTTGGTCTGGGCCGCATATCGATTGGTATCCATCCGAGATGAGATGAATGAGATCGAATTAAATCCACCTGAAATGGCTATCGCGTTGCCTCTTGGAAGTGGAATTGGATTGATGAGTGGAGTTGTGGGTGTGGGTGGGGGAATATTTCTCTCACCTGTGATTCTTCTGAAGAAATGGGCTTCCCCCAAAGCCGCTGCAGCAACGGCGGCTCTGTTCATCTGGGTGAATTCAGCAGCTGGAATTGCCGGGGCCGCATTCTCGGCCCAACTCAATTTGGATACAACGACACTGTTGCCCTTCGCCGTGGCCGTGTTGGTGGGTGGTGTGATTGGTTCAAGATATGGGTCGGAGATTGCTCCTCAACTGGCGGTCCGCAGGCTCCTTGTCGTCGTACTCATCGTTGCTGCAGCCCGGCGGGTGCTTGGAATGATGGGGTTCTGGCCCTGAATCACAGAACGACGAATCAGAGAACGCCGAGTTCATCGATGTGGCCACAATCAGGGTACGCACATTCCACAGAGTAGCGTTGCCTCTTTGGGCGAGGAACTTCATTGATCGAGCCGCACATCGAACATTGATGTTTGATTGTTGAAGATTCTATTTTCTCAGATTTGGGCGCATCGCCCTTGACTTGTGACCAACCCACTTTCTCACTGTAACCGTCACCACTTTTCTTCAGCCCTCGAGATTTGAGGGTGAGTTTCATCTTGCGGCGTCGTCGTTTCTTCTTGCCGCCCGAGCCGGCCGCCTTTCGTGCCATGAGTGGGCCTAATCATCACCCATATTCAATATTCGTATCATTGGATATGGATGCTTTCACCGTTATTCGGGCAATGAACTGTCATGCCTTTCTCTTGCAAGGCAGCCGCTAGAATGGGGCGTGTGTCAGGATCACCATGGAACAGTATGACGTGTTTGGGGTTGCATGCTTCCGCGAAACTGACCAGGTCTGAATGGCCCGCGTGATTGGACAAATTGAAGCGGTCAATCTCACAAGCAACACCAACTGTATGTCCATAGATTGGAATTGTGCCCGTTTCAATGAGTTTGCGGCCTCCACTTTTCTCTGCTTGATATCCTGTGAACAATATTGCACTTCGTTCGTCTGTTCTCAATCTATTGAGATACCAAAGAATGGGTCCTCCATCCATCATTCCACTTGTTGTGACAATTACATCGGCTTCAAGAGCTCGTTTTCGATCTGATTTTGAACGTACTCGGCGGGTCCATTTGAATGCCGCTTCAAATCCTTCCGGGTCCCGTAAATATTCTGGGTGGTTAATCCAATATTGAGAAATGGCTTTGCCCATCCCATCATAGTGAACATTCAGATCAAATCCTGAATCATGTAGTATTTTGAGGACATCTTGTCCGCGACCACTGGCAAATGCTGGGATGATTGCAATTCCTCCCCGTTCCACTACCTCAACGACCTTTGCAACAAATCGGGCTTCTTCTTGGACCCGATCGGGGTGTTCTTTGCCCGCATACGTCGATTCAAGAAGGAGAATATCACACTCGACGGGTTTGGCTCCGTGTGTGTTGGGGCTGTCGCGAGTATCGAGATCCCCTGAATGAAGAATGCGATGGGTGGGGGTTTCAATCTCAATCATGGCCGCGCCAGGGATGTGGCCCGCAGAGTGGAGTTGCCACCTCCAATTTTCATGTTGGGCCCATTCTCCATATGGGTGAGTTTGCCACGCATCTTTGGCAGAATCTTCATCTCGACGATCCCAAGGAAGTGGGTATCCCTCAATTGAACTGACCTTGTATGTGTCTTTCCACATCAATCCCGAAAGAGCTGCAGTCAACGGGGTGCCATGGAGATTGGTATCGTGGTTTCCAACCAACCAAGGAGCCATTCCAATGTGATCAATATGGGTATGGGTGAATATCGCATCACCAACAGGTGGAGCTTCTGATGGGTACCGTGGTGGAGAAGTGGGGGCCAATCCATAATCAATCAGTAAGCGTGTGGCCGTATGATCCTCAAGTACAACACCCACATTGCCCACTTCGTTGCCTCCACCCAAGAAATGAATTCGAATCCCTGATTCGACGGGTTCGTCTGGATATGAACTCGTACGACCAGGAGTGTACAGGACCATGGTTCGACCATCGGGCGGTTCCCGATGAAGGTTCGGATGGACCGGACCCCCCCTATTTCCACTGGAAATTTAGGAATTAACTCCTCGGATCGCGAATTCTAGTTTTCAAACACTCAATCACTATACACTACATTCACTCTTGACTTGAACAGGTATGTCAAATGAATAAAAAGACAACATTCATGATGTCTTTTTACCCCAAACAATCAGTTCCACTGGAAATCAGGGGGTGGGTGTCTTGATGTGCTCATCACACATCGAGGATTCATGGGTCGCATCCCTAACCACGTTTTTGTCGTCGATGACGATCTTTGCTATGGTTGTGGAGCTTGTATTGCATTGTGTCCCGTTGATGCCTTGATTCTTGAAGGATTGCTGGCGATTGTAGATGAGCCCACCTGTACTCATTGCGAACATTGCATCCCCGCTTGCCCCGTATTTGCTCTAGAGATTATTCCAGAGGCAACCGCATGAGAGTTCTCGTGATTGGATCCGGCCCCGGTGGCAGCGTCAGCGCCTCGTCGTCTGGGTTCATCATGGACAGCACATCAAGGCTCTGCTCAGTGAGGGCAGGCAGCGTGAGGGTGAGCGCCGGGGCACTAGTCAGAACCCAGCAAGGCTGCTCCTCGGTGGCAGTGTAAGGCGAGGCCTGGCGCAACATCCCGAACTTCTTGGAGATCGCGCCGTCCTCGTACGTTTTGACCAGGAGGTCAATGCGCCCTTGCTCCCAGTCGGCGGCTGAGGAGACAGGCGTGTACTCGCGCACGGTGCCGCCGAATCTAACGTTGACGTGCCAGGCATCGTTTGGGTACGGGTGTGGTTCTGCCGGGGGTTTGTTGACAAGGTGATAGATACAGGTATCCCACGCCAGCCCTGTGATCGTCTCTACTTTCCAGCGCCCCCCCCCGGCTCCCGAGTCCATCATGGAGTCATCACCCGCGTCCGCCGAGCCAAACCCTCCCGAGCCGATTGCCTCCTCTTCTAGCAAGCGCTCCTCCAGCTCCTCGATAATTCGCTCGAGCCACGTCAGCATGTACTTGTGCATCCCGAAGCCTTTTGGCGGCGGCTCCAACGTGGT
>CAXEUI010000175.1:0-3249 GCA_963999335.1 uncultured Candidatus Poseidoniales archaeon | reverse complement strand
CGTGGGGCTGGGTCGACCCTGTGACGGATCGGATATTCAACGTGCAGATGCAGGGTCTGGAGACATCTTGGATATGCTGGAGCGATGATGATGGAGAAACTTGGATAGGGAATTCACACGACTCTGGAACAACTCCGATAAATGATCACATCAAGTTGGCATCGGGTCCTTGGACGAGCAGCGGATATGGTATCGGAGGCCAATTTTCCCAGGCTTTCTATGACCAAGCCGTGTACTATTGTTACAACAAACTCCTCGGAATCTTCTGCTTCACCAGTTTTGATGGTGGTGCTACGTTTGACGCTGGAGGACAGATTTTCGGATTGGCCACCACCAATGGTGGACTGCATGGTGCCATCACTTCTGCACCGGATGGCACAGTTTACGTGACTCCCCGAGTTGAAACGCCTACCGTCATCGTATCGAAGGACAATGGATTGACTTGGTTTGACCGATCCATGGGTGAGGATGTAGGTACGCCCTATCCACGCAAGAATTCGGAAGTCGCTACCGACACTGAATCCAATGCATACCACATCTGGACTGGAGCTGACGAAGGTGTCTACATGTCGATAAGCACAGATTCCGGTGATTCATGGGAGCAGGACAGCATTCGAATCAGCCCAGTCGAAATCATCTCGTCAGTGTTTCCGCAAGTTGATGCTGGCGATGCAGGAAGAATTGCAATTACTTACCTTGGGAGCAACAACGCGAGTGAATTGAACGAATCGGACATTGACGGTAGTCCATGGAATGGCAACGCCCACAATGCCAATGCAAACGTTAGCTACTACCTGTATGTCACCTACAGTTTGAATGCGCTCGATCCAAACCCCGTATTCCATACATTTCGGGCTTCAGCCGATCCTGTGCAGATTGGTAGCATTTGTCTCAACAGTGGCGATTGCCGTGACATTGGGGGCTCGAATCGGAACCTACTTGATTTCAACGACCTACATATCGATCGTGAGGGCCGAATATACATCGCGTTCGCCGATGGCTGCACAGGTGATTGTGCCACTGGCAACAACTCTCAGCCTGAAGATTCTCGTAGTAGACGGGCTACACTGTGCTATCTTGGCAGTGGCCCAGGTCTCTACGAATCGATGGGTGATCTGGCCGAATTCAACTAGCATCCAATCAGATAATTGGATTCGGATAAGTTGCAAAGGCAAACCCGATAGCATTCATTGACACGCCAGCAGATATGCGACCTGCGACTGAGGTATTCTCGGATTGGGTCAAACTCGGCAAAGATTCGGGCATGGAACACGGGCATGCGCCTGCTGTGAATGAAATTCTAGCAGCTGCGTTTGAGGAAATGAGTTTCGAAGAGTTTCGAGCAATCGATGCAGGTTGTGGAAACGGATGGGTCGTACGGATGCTGTCCTCAATGGAAAACTGTGAATCCATTGTCGGTGTCGATGGGGCTGCTGCGATGATTGTTAGAGCAAATGAGATTGATTCAGATGGTACTTACATCTGTGCTGATTTACAATCATGGTCACCCGCTGAACCTGTGGAATTGGTTCACTCCATGGAGGTTCTCTACTACCTGGACGATATCCCTGCTTTTCTTGAATCAGTAAGACACAATTGGTTGCAAATTGATGGCATCTTCGCCTTTGGAATCGATCACTATCTAGAGAATGAAGCATGCCATGGGTGGTCGGAAAAAGTCGGTGTACGCATGGCTATGTACAGTGAATCTGAATGGCGTGACATGGTTGAAGTGGCAGGTTTTGAGATATTGCGTATGTTCAGAGCCGCCCCGAGTGAAGAATGGGCTGGGACGTTGGCCATTGTTGCACGGAATGGCGGTTGAATGGGTACCGTTCCAACAGCCTTGACTAGAATCACCGAGATGCCATCCGCTGCTTGTGTCGAAGATGGTCAGTGTAGTTGCCCGGCCAGACTCGCAGAGTGCCATCACCAGGAAGTTCCCAAATGGTATCGCAAACTCGATCGAGGAACCAACGGTCGTGACTGACGGTGATAATTCCACCATCGTAGGATTGCAAAGCGGACTCCAGAGCCTCTTTTGCATCGGAATCCAAGTGGTTGGTCGGCTCGTCGAGCAGTAACATGTTATTCTCCTCCAACAATAGTTTCAACATGGCGATTCGTGCTCGCTCCCCGCCGCTGAGGTCACCCAATTTTGTCTTGACCATCTGTGAGGTGAATTGGAACTGACCCAATAATGTGCGTATGTCACCATAATCCATGCGCGGCTTCAATCTCTGTATCTGCTGCTCTGGTGTCAATGAGAAATCGAGAGTGCGGTGGTCCTGATGGAAATATCCAATTTGAACGCCGGGCTGAACATCGATTTCACCTGAGTCCAGTTGGATCTCGTTGATAATCAGCCGCAACAGGGTAGTCTTTCCAGCGCCATTTGGTCCTACAACACCAATCTTCTGCCCTCTGCGCACACCGGCCTCAACACCTGCTAGAATCGGGCCCTCCAATCCTTCAAATGCTAGGTGTGCATTGCTGATATCGAGTACGTCAAGACTGCTTTTCTCCGTTGATTGCAGGTTGAATTGTAACTCCTTTCGCTTCTTCGGCTTTATTGAGTTCAGCCATTTCAACTCGCGCTGAGCACGCATTATCATCTGATGCTTCTGTGAGATTGACTTGTCATATTTGTTTGCGCGCTTCATTGAAGCCATCGCACCAGTGAGGCGCTTGATTTCCTTGCTGGTCTTTTCTATGCTCTCATCGAGAGTCTTCAGGAACAACTCCTTCTGATTCAGAAAAGAGGTGTAATTCCCTTTGTAGCCTCGCAGTGCCCCGTCTTGAATCTCAACGATGTGGTTGCAAACTTTGTCGAGGAAGTATCTGTCGTGACTAGCAATCAACAGCGACCCCTCAAATTGACTAAGAAATAACTCCAACCAATTCAAGGTGTGTAGGTCAAGATGATTGGTGGGCTCGTCGAGTAAAAAGGCATTGATCTCAGAAAGACCGACAAGTTGCCTAGCGAGAGCCAACTTCGCCCTCTCGCCTCCAGAGAGTTTGGATACTCGCATCTCAAGTGGGTGATGCGCAAGTTCCAATGCCTTCAGAATCTCCTGAGCATGTCCAGAGACATCAGTACCTCCGGAACGTGCGAGTAAGCTTTGCAATTCCTGGTAGCGGTCGATTACCGGTTGCCAATCATCATCGTAGAAAGAGGGGTCAGTCATTTTCTCCTCTATGGAAGCAATCTCATCCACCAGTTCCTTGAATTGATGGCCCTTCCGATTC
>CAXEUI010000174.1:0-3282 GCA_963999335.1 uncultured Candidatus Poseidoniales archaeon | reverse complement strand
CGCTTCGATGATGTGTGCTTCTGCTCGTGACAATGCACGCTCGACTCCGGTTGCTGAACGATCATGCAGAGCATCACTGGCGACATCGCACTCTGCAAAGGCAGCGCCAATCTCTTCGAGGGCAAGATCCCCCTCCCATCCATCTGGTGCATATTCACCCAATGCTGGCAATTCATTCTCAAGGGCTTGAGCCCTTGAGCGAACCACATCGATGGAATCTACGAGATCCGCATGTCCACGTTCAATCAGAGCTTCCCAAGCGGCCCTTTCATCGGTGTTTGCGACCCCAGTTGCTTTGGCGAAGCGCCCCACCCACTTGGCCTCCCATGGATTCCTTCCGAGTGCAGCACACAGATCGAATACAAGTCTGGCCCGTCGATTGAGGGGCCCCGTCATTTGAATCGAGTTGAGATAACAAGAGGAGAAAAGTCCGAATCCCCAGTAGGACCGACTTTCGATTGTCACACTCATCTCAACATCGGAGACGACGATTTTCCATCTTTGTTCATCAAAACCAGGTATCACCGTAACTCGTGGAGGTTCGTGAGCCCCAAAACAGCGAAGCAGTGAATCACCCACATCTCCCAGAAATAGACTGCCTTCAGCTCCGGGATGATTGGCGTGTCGAAGTCTCCCTTCGTCATCGATTTTCATCTCAGGGTTGCCCGAACGAACCTGTGCATACAGGTGATTCTCCAAAGCATCAAGTTCGACTCTGCCAGCGATGTACACTCCCTCCTTTGGCTCACTCTTTACCATGCGAGGAGAAGAACAACTTCAATACGTTCGACGGTTTGTTCGGTTCGGAGCGGAAATGATGGCGACCAAGAAGGCCTCCGGCGATGAGAAAGCAATGGCAAATCTACGGGCGGTGCCAGGTGTCGGAAAATCGACCGCTCAAAAGTTGGTGAATTCGGGCATCCGAACGTCCAATCAATTGGCCAAAGCGAGCATGAAGAAATTGCTTACCGCAGGTCTGACATCCGGAATGGCAACGAAACTGGTCGCCGCTGCAGCCAAGAAAACCGGCAAGAAAGTCGTCGCGAAGGCAAAGGCGGCTCCAAAGAAGGCCGCGACCAAGGCAAAGACGATTGCAATGTCTGCCAAGACCGCTGCGGTCAAGGGTACAGCCAAGGTCAAGAAGGCCATCCCTGCCAAGAAAAAAGCCCCTGCCAAGAAAAAGGCAGCTGTGAAAAAGAAGGATGCCAAGACGGTGGAAGTCCGAAGCAAGACCATTCCGACTCCAGATTGGAGAACGAGCATGAAGAAGTGGAAGAAGGATTAATCTTCAGATTCTTCATCACTCTCTTGAGCCCGACTTGCTGCCTGTGCGCGGTGATAGATTTCTCTCAGGCTCTGATCGCTGATTTCAAGATAGACTCGAGTTGTTGAGATATTGGCATGCCCGAGTAGTCGCTGAATGCTGACGAGATCCATTCCCCGTTCGAGGAGCCCGGTCGCGAAATTGTGTCGCAGTGTATGTGGGCTCAGTTTGGAGCGCGGGATATCGGCTGCATCTGCAAGTGTATCCATCAACTTCTGTACTGCACGTGGCGTCAACCGTCGGCCGCGTCGGTTCAGGATTAACGCGTCTCGATGCTCATCGGAGGGCACATGCCGAGATACGATGATCTCTCGGATTTGCGCATAGGCTTCAATCGCAGCGACCGTTTCCTCAGTGAACAACACCAATCGATCCTTGTTTCCTTTCCCTTCTCGTACAGTCGCAGACAGATCTTCGAAATCAACAGAAGAACGGTCTAGAGCACAGAGTTCAGAAACGCGAACCCCAGTGTCAAGGAAGAGGGTGATGACCACATTGGCGAAGGGATTCTCACTGGTGGAAGCGGCTTCCTTCAATCGTTCAATCTCTCGATGTGTGAGTGTTTTTGGAAGACTTCGCCCCTTTTTTGGACGAGAAATCCATTCTGGAACACGGTGTCCAACCCAATTCAACAGATGGCTGACTGAAGCCAGTCTTGCATTGATTGTTGATGCCGCCAGATGTGAGATTGATTGTACCCAGAGATCGAGGCGCCCATTGTTCGGGTCCACCCAACGTGCGAGTTCTTTGACCGAGATACTCTGCAGAGCATCCCATGAAGGTGGCAATTCACCAGGCAGGACCGTCAACAGGAATTGTTTGGTTGCGGTTCGATAGGATCGAAGTGTGTGTGGGCTTTTCTTCTCGCTGGCCAATTGCATCTCATAACAACCGTGCCACGGCATTTCAGCCAATCTTGCAAGCCGACCCGGCAGGCCAAAAGGCACGCCTAGTGATTCTTCTGAAAATGGGGTTCCGAAATGCCCCCCACTTGCTGGATTCGACCAGCCATTCTCTGTTGTTTCTCGTTGATTCTCATCCTGCATGCTGCTCCATCCTAGGGCCAAACGGCCCCTGCAATCCCATCCCCGAAGGGATGCGGCAGTCAGGGGGTGAGGGTATCAATGCTACGCAGGTCCCTTCGGATTATCCGCCCCTATGAGACGTGAATCAAAAATGCCGGACATTTCAGCGACGACGATATCGCCAATGAAATTCTGGTGTTTGAGCCGCCCATGCGGCTTCATTTTCTGAGTATTCTTCAATATCCCATGGTTGAGGTTTCTCAGGCGCCGTGAATCGAGCGTCAATCGTTCGTTGAATCAGTGGGCGAATGCGCTGATGCAAGATCTCAATTGCCCCATAGAAAATCAGTTCGTCGGCCTCACGGAGAACAAGATCTCCGGCTGGATTCCAGATGTGAGCCCCTGCTCGTCCGATGGCCACGATGGTCCCATCATCATCGAATGTCATCAGATCGCCCAATCGACGACCCACAAGTTCAGGATAGCGCCGAACTTTCAGTGAGAGTGTACCATGCCCTTCTTTGTTGGAGAGCAATTGGTTCATGTCTATCGGTGTAAAGGCGTGAGTTTCAACCACATGAGCCATAATGTGGCCTGCGACATTGATGCCTGTTGCTTTTTCAATTCCCTCTAGGCCCGGACTCGAATTCACTTCTAGGAGTAGTGGCCCTCGAGCTGATTCAAGCAGATCAACCCCTGCTACATCCAGTCCAAGAAGACGTGCTGCCTTGCAAGCGATGCGTGCGTAATCATTGGGCAACTCTATACTTTCAACAGTGCCGCCCAAATGGAAATTCGATCTGAATTCACGACCATGTGCACGTCGACGCATGGCCGCAACGACCTTCCCTCCAACCACCAGCACTCTGACGTCGCGTCCATGGCTTTCACGAATGTATTCCTGCACCAGCACTCTGTCGACGTTCTCCAATA
>CAXEUI010000173.1:0-3302 GCA_963999335.1 uncultured Candidatus Poseidoniales archaeon | reverse complement strand
AGATAACCCACGTCGTCAATGTTCTGATTGTAAAAATCACAGCACGCTGGTGGACCGTTCCAGAAATGTTTCCCCTCTGGATTTTCTGTTCCAGTGGGCGTCAAAAGCAGATGGCGATTTTCAGTGACACTCTCCGGTCCTTGGAAATAGCCGTACACATACCCTGGGGAGTCTGAAAATCCGTGCAATGCGATGACCAATGGCAGCAGTTCATCCTCTGTTTGGTCGGACGGATATTGCAGTTCGGCTTGCCTCCAGAATGGACCAATCATCACGGTTCCGCGTCCATCCACGGCCTCGTTTTGCCATGGATAACTGTAACCCAATGCTTGATCAAAGATGACGGAATCCGCTGCCTGCTGAAGTTGCAATCGCACATTCTCGTCCAATCCAAATGGGTCCGGCAATCCGATTGAAGAAATTCCCGTAATGGTTGAATGCATGACACAAGCGGCCAGATATGTGCCGTACGTCGAAGGATGTGAACCATCGCTAGAATACAGATTGTAGAACAGAGTTCCTTGGTCGGTCGGCGTCCCCCCATCTGCAACGATGTCGTCGTAAATCACCTTGTAGGCCAATCCCACTGGCGCGATGTATGGTGTGCGCTCAGCGGTGGTGATGTTCTCAGCATACATGTTGTAGCCAGATTCAAGATTAGCTTGCATGGTCGGGTAATCTGGATTCAGCCAAGCATTGTTTGAATCTCCATTACGATAACCCCATGTCATGAAGAAGATGGTTTCAGCACCCGCAGCCTCAATCATCGAATCCAGGCGAATGGCACCATTCTTGGAATTCTGCCAGATAGATTCAGTGGTTGGGAAGGAAGGGACTTGGCTTTGATCTTGCAAGATAACAAACTCATACTCGTTTGTGGTCAGGGCTGTATTCCACTGATTTCCCGAAGATTCAGCATTGTCTGCATGTTGATACAACTTCATGCCGCCTCCGGTCAAATCTGAAACACTCGCTGAAGTTCCCGAGGCATCAAACAAGGCCTGAACACGTGAACTCAAACTGTTCTGTGAGGTGTAGGAATTGCCCAACATCAACACGTCATAGTTGCCATCTTCAGCAGCCTCACGCGTAGGACGAGCCTCTTCGAGGCTCATTGTGAAGGGAGCCCAACTCATCAGGAGCAAGGGCAACACAAGGAGTAGAGCCCGGCCACGCATGACCTTGGGGTCAATCCGACCGCTATAATCGGTTGGGGTGGCCTGTGCATACAGAGATTCGCGCAGCCTACAAGATTGGGTCCGGAATGAGGCGTTCCAAAGCATCGACAACAAACTCTCCACAGTGAATCGGGACTTTCAATCCGAATAATTCTGAGATCGCCGGATCGATTTCACCGCAGCAGCCCACCCATTCTCCATCAACCATCACTTTGGCCCCTCGCCCCTCTAGGTAAGGTCCTCCGTCGGCTTCGGTCAGGGGTGCGTAATCGACAGCGCAATCTCGAGAGAATGCCCCCAAATCGCGCAGAAGCGCTTCTGCCATGCCTTTGGCAGCCGTGAATCCTGTTCCAACCTCTGCGCAAGCCCAACCGACCCGGGTTGCATTGTGATGATCACGAACGACAGTGCCGAGTTCGTAAACCCGCTGCGGCAATTCGTGATGTCGGTTCGCAGCCAATAGATTGAGCAACGATGGAGTGATGCTTTGGCGAAGGATGGTGTGATCCACTGTGATTGGGTTGTGAATCCCAGTCACAGCCGTGGATGCTTGATATCGAATCTTGGCGAATTGATCATCTTCGTTTGAGAGTGTCAACGAGGTCACTTGCTGAAGCCCGTTTGCTTGCAGCGATTCGCGAATTCGTCGGTGGAGATGTGTTGTAGGGAGGGGAATTCCTGCCTTGGATTGACCGGACAATGCTCGCCCAAGATCTTCGTAACCAATGCCTGTGGCTACCTCTTCGACCAAATCGACAGGATGCAGCAAGTCAGCCCTCCACCGTGGCATCTCAATGATGTATTCCTGTTCACCCACAGCTGCATCCGCCATCCTCTCAGCCGTTCGAGGCCCATCTGTCACGGTTCGCATCTCAATGAAACGGCCCCCCATTCTGTCGATTGCGGTTTTGATCTCTAGTTTGGTGAATTCTCGACCCAGAATCTCTTCGAGCAATCTCTTCGGTAGAGTGAGTCGACGTGCCCTCCCGTTTGGTATTCTTTGCGTCCGGGCGTGACAATCTGTGACTTCGATGGTTTCAACGACCCCTCCCCTTGCAGCAAAAGCCAGGCAAACAAGGAGCAGGGAGGCTTCACAAGCTCGCGCATCCCATCCTGTAGATTCAATGAAAAAGTCGGTCGTTGATTCAGTCACAGTCGTGTGGTCACCATTGATGATGGGGGGGAATGAAATCACGCGATCCGCTGCATCAAGGATGATGGGAAATTCGGTGAAACCGTCAAGGAGATGCGCATAATCAACGCCTTTGGGATGAGATTCTAAGATTTCGCGAATGCTCATCCGCTCGGTCATGGCGAGAGGGATGAAGGTGTAGGTTTCAGGCATGGTGACCACTCGGAACGGTGGTGCCAGCGTTGACAGGTCATGCACGCCGATTGAGGCACGTCGTCGTCGCCTGCCGATGCTGAAATGCAACTTTTCCTGATGGTCCATCAGTGCTTGGATGAAGGCATCATTCTCTTCGGGTGTCGAACCGTTGTCAACACCACGAACCACTGCACCCAGAACGACTGGTCTCACACTCTCGAGGCTTGAATCCACCTTCATCGTGATGCTGCCATCGATGGTTGAAAGGTCAGGTTCTGCTTTGGCTCCATGGAGAAATGCTCGGGCAGCATGGGACATTGTCTCTGGTGAAAGCAGATCGGCGCGGTCGGGAAAAATCTCTATTTCAATCTCACTGGAATCACATTCCTCAACTACACAACCGATGTTGCTGAGTTGTTGCTCCCACAGCCAAGGATCGTGCTCAACTCCGTGACGTATCTGTATCGCGCGCAAGGTCGCATGGTCGAAGGTCACCGTCGGCATCCAAATCCCTCACTGACCCATCCATTGGGGCAGTGGACGGTCATAGCCTGCGAGTCTCAGCCCACTCTGTGCAGCAGTATCATGTTCCAATGCACGCAAATGCCGCCGATTCAACTTCTCCAAGGCATCAATGCCTAGATCGGTAAGACGGCCGCGCAAGGAGGCAGAGAATTCACCCAACCAGGATTCGACCGCCGCGGCTCGAGCCTTCTGTGTCTTGGGAATTTCATCATCATCTGAGAAGGGGTTTGCTCGGATGATTCCACAACCCGCAGCTGCGGCGATTGCCGCAT
>CAXEUI010000172.1:0-3302 GCA_963999335.1 uncultured Candidatus Poseidoniales archaeon | reverse complement strand
TGGAAAAGGTGGCGTTGATTTATCTGAGGCAGGGATGGAATCCATCCTTTGTGAGGGGGCGAAGGCCGCAGTTGAACTGGGACTAGGACACCATGAAGATCTGGCGGCCATGGAATCCAACGGATTGCTCGAAGGTGAAGAACGGGGCCTTTCCGAACGAGCATTGAAACGAGGAGCGCGTTCTCTTGGGACTCTAGGTTCAGGCAACCATTTCCTTGAATTGCAAGTGGTCGACACGATTCTGGATGAGAAGGCCGCCCGTGCTTTTGGTCTTCGTGAAGGGCAGGTGACTGCAATGATTCACACCGGTTCGAGGGGGCTGGGTCATCAGGTCTGTACGGACCACGTCGGTGCGTTGGAAGAACGTTACAAGAAAACCAGTGAAGGTTGGTATGCTGAAGAATGGGACATTACATTGCCAGACAGACAGTTGGCGTCAGCGCCATTCCATTCCAGAGAGGGTCGAGCCTACTTCGAAGCCATGCAAGCAGCAGGGAATTACGCCTTTGCCAATCGCAGCGCTCTGACGCAACGACTGCGTGATACGCTGAAAGCACATCTCGGTACTGACGGTGAATTGGAAGTGGTTTACGATGTGTGTCACAACATCGCCAAGGTCGAACAACACGTTGTTCACGGCTCTACGTGTACCTGCTGTGTGCATCGGAAGGGAGCAACAAGAGCCTTGGGTGGTGATCATGGTGAATTGGCCTCGAAATTCAATGGGATTGGTCAGCCGGTTCTTGTACCAGGTGACATGGGGACAGCGTCGTATGTCCTTGCAGGGCCTGTGACGGGCTCGAATCAGGCCTTTTCGTCTTCATGCCATGGAGCCGGGCGTCAGTTGTCCAGAACTCAGGCTCGCAATTCGATCGATGGACTGGCACTTCAAGAGGAATTGCGCCAAAAAGGAATCGCTGTCTATGCGAACACACCCAATGTCCTCTCAGAAGAAGCCCCGGATGCGTACAAGGATGTGGACGAAGTCATACGTTTGACTACGGATGCGGGCCTGGCACGACCCGTGGCCAGACTGCGGCCGTTCTGTGTCATCAAAGGCTAATCATGACAAACTGAGGACCAGCTCCTGTCCATTCGCTAGAATGTGATTCCGAGGGTCATCGACCAATTCTCCATCGACAGTGAGCGAAATTGATTCGCCATCTCCAACCGTCACATCAAGCAATTGTGTGGAAGTGAAGGGTTGCTCCCATATCTGGAAGAAATGCTCAAGGCGCGCTTCCATCGCCTCAGGGGTCTCGATGTGTAATGTTCCGGTTTCATCATGCGTGTGGATGCCCCTCATGCATCCTGGAATGACGCCCGTATCTGAAGGAATAACCTGATTCTCCCCTCGAATCACGATGGATAAGGTTGCATGATAGTGCAACATTTCCTCGGAATGACTCTGCAAACAGACTTGGAGAATTCGATCATCTTCTACAATCGGTTCAGGAGATTGCAAGAGATTGGCACCGACCAAGATGAGGGCCATGCTCAACGATAAGGATACGAAGATGAGTGTGCCTCTTTCCATGGAGTGCGGAGTCGGCACTCCATCATAATTCATCCGTGTCGACATCGATCTGTTGATGGCGAAGCTTGATGAATAATCCAATGCCGACCCACCAAACCAATTCAAGTGAAAGGAGGAAAAGAGCGAAACCCAGACTCATCTCAGCGCCGACTTGATCGACGCCTGTGGTTTCTGCTGCTTGATTCCAAGCTTCTGCGAATTTCATGTTTTGTTCATCCCATGTGTCACATGGAAATGCCTGCGCGAGGGGTTCCCGCGTGGACCGGTGCCGCTCCAGACTGTACGCCGTCTGCTTCCTCCATAATGACGGTCAGCAACATGTTGACGAGTTTGCGGAGGTCCTCCACCTCCCCTTGGAGACTGGCCATCTCTTTTGCTACCGCCAATCTGCGCTCTTCGCTACTAGTCATGGTCCCATCCCATCATGAGGGATTGCTCCCTCAAACAGACCTTCTCATCGGACCGGTCTATAAAGGAAACGATTTTGTTCGGTTTCGGAAACCGTTTCGAAACATTATCGCGAAAAGCCAGAATCGGTTTCAACCCAGTAGGCGCTCAACGATGTCGGCCTTCGTTCCGCTGCTGTCGATCCCTTGCAAATTCGCCAACTCAACCAATTCGGTCTTCTTCAAACGCATGAGAGATTTGGAGGTTGAAGATTCGGGTTCTGATTCTAGAGTCTCGTCTTCCTCAACAACAGATTCGGCTGGTTCCTCGACAACGGTTTCAACCACAGGCTCGACGTATTCCTCGCCGAATCCAGTGGGAGCAGGTGGTTGAACTGGCTCGGCATGGTCTGTGATAATCTGTTGAGCCGTCCAACCTTTGTCCATCCAAGAATTAATCTTCGACTCCGACCAATCGGGTAGAGCTGTTTGAACTTCACCAACGGCCAACAGGCGTGGGTCAGGTGTCGTTTGTTCTGGAGTTGGAACATTGTCTCCTGATGCTGCGAAATCGGCCGCGGCGAGACTCAACTCACTGTGCTTGAGGTAGCCATTCTGATCTTCATCATAATCGTGTGCAAATTCCAGGAAAGCCGCCTTGTCAAGAATGCCGTGTGATTCAATCACATGGGCTACAGTGTCGTCATTGAAATCGAATGGGTACTCAACTTCGGCCGGTGGAGTGGGTTTGGTCATCATGGATGTGAAATCGACGGCGGCGCGGTCGAGTTCTGTAGCATCGAGGAAACCGTCACCATCTCGGTCATACCGTAGAGCATGGGCCAAGAAGGCATCTTTGTCGTAGATGCCGTGCCTCGAGACGGTATTCCAGAGTGTGTCGTCTTCGTAATCGAGGCGGAAGTTCGACGAGGTACCGAAGGTGTTCTCCTCTTCATCGCCCCAAACGTCATCGTGATATTCATCCATTGATTCACTCGGCTTGCGCAATACGATGACACTGAGCAAACCCACGACCAGAAGGGCCAGAACACCGACGATTGCGATGAGAATGGGAGTCGATGCACCGACGCTGGCCTTCTCTTCACCTTTGACGGTGAATTCATCGACGGGGGAGGGATTCTCTGAGTCTCCATCGATGTAGATGTAGAGATCTGCAATTCCGGCCTTCCAAGCCTCCCACTCAAAGACAATACTTGCATCGGTGTCAAGTGATGTGAGGTTGAGGGTAGAGGAGGCGTGAATGTGCCATTCGTCGTCAATCATCTCTACAAGCGTGACATTGATGCTGCCTGCACGTACGCCTTCGTTGGCGAAGATGGCTTGGATCTGAACGATGTCGCCATACCCTGGAGAGAGGG
>CAXEUI010000171.1:0-3320 GCA_963999335.1 uncultured Candidatus Poseidoniales archaeon | reverse complement strand
ATATCTCAGGACCGAATGATGTTCGATGTGTCGACGTGCATCCTGCTGCCCTCACAGTAGATTGGCAACGTTATGCTGAATTCCTTCTCTACCACGAATATCTGCATGCGCTTGGGTTTGCAGGTCATGACAGAACATTTCGAGATCTTGAGGCATTGTGGCCTGATGAAGAAGCGAGAACCATGGGGAAATCCTTCGGAAACCACCTGCGAACGAGGGCTGCAAAATGGTTGTGGACTTGCCCGCAGTGTTCCAAAGAATATGCAAGAAACCGACGCGGGAGAGGGCGTTATCGTTGTCGAGAATGTAGCATCGCATTGGTCGATGTGAAAGCCGAAGCGGTGAGGCCGAAGGCCTAAGCATCACTCCCCCTGCCTAAGGACATGAGATGCAGGGTTTGGCTCATCGCTCTGACGTTGGTTCTCATTGCAATGGTTCCGGGAGCGACTGCCGATTTATCGACCGAGCATCAGACGCTGAACCTCGTTTGCTCGAATGATGATTGTTCGTTGTCACAGGATGCGGTTGGAGACGCGATGCTGAGTGAGGAGGAACGCGATGCCAATCCATTGCAACCGGTGACAGTGACCTTGGAATTCCCGATGAGGCCAGATCAGACCAGTGTCAGCCTTCTGCCCGGTCTCATCGAATCGATGACCATTGATTTCAGAATTCAAGAGGATGGAACCGGGGCAACCAGACCAGATTTGGAGGTGGAATTGATTCTCGGACCTTCCATGAACTCATGGACACTCTCGCCCCCCAGTGTTTCACCGGGAAATCAGAACCCATATGTCTTGGAAAATGAGGAGCTCAATATCGCAAATGGGCGAATTCTGTCACCCCTAGACGAGGTGCTGTTACGCATTTCTTTCGAGATCAACCAACCCGTGACATGGGAATTGCATCTGGCGGGAGATTCGAAAATCGATTTGCCGATTGAATGGAGCATCGATGCTGTGACCGCCAACACAGACGAGCCCACCAGTTTGACTGAACCTCGCTCGATTACACTGGTCGGCGCCACCACATTCGGTGGATTGATGGATTCTGATGTCGACTGCTTTCGATTTGACGTCGATGAGCATCTGAGTGCGCTGACCGTGACAATCTCCTGGGATGCAACGCCACTTGAGGTCGAACAATCACACACCGTTCCCGAATTATGGGATGAAGAAGGAGAGTCAGAGAACACGCCCGAGATTCGGACGCGATATGAAGGCGAAATCGTCGTCAACGAATTCCGTTGGGCTGAACCGAATGATGGGGAGCACACGCTGTGTTGGACTGGAGAGGAGAATCACTTCCAGACCTACAGTTTCATCGGCTCGCAATCGATTCTGGGTGTGGGTAGCACGTCACCTCAGGAATTCACTGGAGAAGCCACTTGGGATGGGGGAACCTCGCAGGTTGGACAGGTGGAAAAATCCAGTGAGACCCATGGTGCAGGTCTGTTCACAATGGGGGTTGCGGGCATTGGGATCTTCGTTGCAATCGTCGCGTATCTGGTGCCATTGTCATCACCCTGGTTGCCACGATTCTTGCTTCCTCTCTCGATGATTCTGCTGTTGTTCGGCGGCATTATCTCTCCCGCCGTATCGATTTCAAACGAATCTCCAAATCCCGGTGAAATGACCTTTGATGAACTCCTTGACCAACGATTGGAGCGTGTATATCAGGGTGTGATTAACGATGATGAAGGGGAATTCGGACCACAGTGGTATGGTGGATTCTTGGGCATGGCTCCAGGTGAAAGATTGCAACTGATGCTGACGATTGAATCTGTGCATCCTCTCGGTGATGGACGATGGCAGATCGAAGCTGCAGAACTCGATGGAATCGATCTGGATCGACTGGTGTTCGGCAAATTGAATGATGGGCGACTTTCAGCCGATAACGAGGTGCGTTTCATTCTTCGTTCGGGTCGACTTCTCGCACTCGATCTATTGCTGCTTGAAGGCCTGCTCATTGTCGATGAAGAACCGCGGGGAAATGTTCTCCATATCGACTGGCAGATGGTTTCGGACCCTGGACTGGGGTCTCTGAGTGCGCCTGCTTGGACCAGTCGTCCTGATTCCATGTCAGCCGATGACTGGAAGCAAGTCACTGATGCGGTCAAGCCTGAATTGCTCTCGGTCTCATTCTGTGACTGTGGGATTGATGCGATGGAACTCTCGATTCGCCCCAATATTCTGTATGCCAATGACCTCATCGCTCCGGGTGGCATCGAATCCTCGAATGGTCTCATCCCACACGACTTCTGGGTCGCTTGGCTCGGGCTGTTGGTATTGGTTTGCGCAGGTGTTGTCGAGAAAGAGCGACGCGCCAAGGGAATGGCATTGGCCGAAGAAGTTCTGAACCGATAAGTCACTCTTCTTCAGCGTCGAGATGGGCTTCAAGATCATCTGGAATGCCATCATCATCTTTGTCATCGTCCTCATCGGGAATGGAGCCAAGCATCTCATCGAGCATGGCACGTTCTTCAGCGTCGAGGTTGTGATCACGGAGTGCTTCGACGATTCGTGCCAATTGTTCGTCGCTGAGCCCAAGTGGGCGGGCAGCACCCACAATCAGGTCAAGTTCAGCCTCGGAGACATGGTCATCCGCCAATGCGGATTCGATGGCGGCGCGAGTGGCCATGCGGGCCGCGCTTCGTTCAGGAACCTGTAGAACACGAGCAAGGGCACTGAGTTCAGCCATCTCCTCATCAGTGAGGATGCCATCAGCATACGCCAACTCATAAGCATCGTAGAGAAGTTGTTGGTACTTGTCGGGATGCAGTAAGACATCGCGAATCAAGCCGTAATCGATATTGTCGCCATCGTCATCTATATCCAGACGTACAATCGATGTCCTCACCTCTTTCAGCAGCATATCCTTGATGCCATGACCAAGCAGAATGAATCCCATTGCGACCACAGCCGCACCAAGCCATTGCATGACCCCCGTCTCAAACAGACCACCAGGGTTGAACAATTGATGCAATCCCATTGTAATCATGGCAGCACCGAGTGCGACCTCAAACCAGTCATTGATGTCGGGTTCATCGTCGAAGAGAGCAAGGCGTGAAGCCAACTCATTCTCTGCGTCACCATCACTCGCCATTGCACCTGCTTAACCTGTGGGAGCACTTCACACTTCCGCGGCTTTACACCCCTATCCTTTTGGGCGGTGAACGCTGGTCGTCTCCCATGGTCGACGACGTACGGGAACTCGACCTACCACCTGATGTGGTCAAACTTCTCATCGAAGAGTGGGGGATTGAACGACTCCATCCACCACAAGCTGAAGCGATGCCGTTTGCACTCTCTGGACAGAAT
>CAXEUI010000170.1:0-3361 GCA_963999335.1 uncultured Candidatus Poseidoniales archaeon | reverse complement strand
CGAATGCCGTCATGGTCGATCGGTGCGTAATGCAGCATATCGGGGCGCGTCGCCGCCGCATCCGCGCCGTCGAACCGCGCGCTGATGCGGTCGTCGGGCAGATCGAGCACCGCCGCGTCCGCCGCTTCGCCGATCCCGGTCCCGATCAGCGTGACCTCATCCCGGCAGCCTTTCTTGACCAAGGCGAAGTGTGCTTCTTGGTAGAGGTCCATGACAAATCGTCCATCGTCCGCCTCCCCATGATGATCAGAGACGAGGTGGATGATTGAGACACCATTGTCGACCATCTCCATCAGCGTACTCATCCAATCGCCAGCCAATGGCAATTGAATCGAGATTAGCAGTGGGTGCTCCTTGATCTGATTCCATGCCGTCAAGTTCCACGAGGACATCTCGACCATCCGTGTCCCCTTGGCATGACTTTCGATATTCCCGATCTGTCCCGGTGCAATCATCGGCACCACATGTGGGCCCGCAAGACCTTGACTGGTCACAGTACTCTCAGGAAGAAACAGTAGCGTATCCACCTTTTCAGCCGCCTCCGCCAGAATCTCAGGGATGATTCCAGTGACCGCGGAATCCGGTGGTGGAGCATAGAAGAAAGGCACTTGGATGGCCATCATCTTGGGTGCATCCAACAGTTCCCCATCTGCAGTAAACTTCAGGTGCATTGGCTTGGAGCCCAGATCGACACTGGTTCCAATCAGTTCACGGCCGTGTATCCCATCGCGGCTGGGCCGAACAATCTCGGACATGTCAGTGAACATCTGGTCGAACCCCGGTCCACCGAACCGTCCACGATATCCTTGGCCACGAACGGGGATGGATCCCTTTTGAGCTTCTTCATCGATGGTAGAAATATGCTTGTTCGTGAGATAAGAATCCCCCAAGGCGGCCAGTTCGGGGTTGTGAGTGACCTTGACGAAATCCGGATGCTCCACTTCACATCGCAGACAACCGACACATAGTTCGGGACGAGGTGCAAATCCACCCACGGGGCCACTGAACACACCATAGGTACAAGGCCGACTGAAAACAACATCCCAGTGTCCAAAATACTTGAAGAACTCCTTGAAGAGTAACTTGGCCAATCCAATTTTTCCCACCTTCACATTGAATCGGCGAGGGAATTTCTGTCGGTTCTCAGTTTCCACCGCATCGATCTGGTATCGGTGGTAGGTGTCCGCCAGTTCTCGATTCAATCGAGATTGTTCTGCAACTGGCAATTGTATTGTCACAGGCACATCTCCCATGTGATTACCCACCTCATCCAGATCCGTCGCCAGCATTCGCAACGCCCCCTACGGGGGCAGGGTTGGATGGACCCTTCTTAATCATTCAGAATCAACGAGTTTCATTTTGACAAGAAAATACGAACATTCTGAACATTTGAACATTAAATTAAAGGATTAATAATCATTCGAGCAATAATTTCGATATTCAAAGGTCATTCGAAATTCACTCAGATTCGCCCATTGAGACCCATGCGTGACTCGGGGTTGAATCAATCCAACTTCGACCATCCCACTTCAAACGAGCGAGCCGATGGAGAACCCAACCTGTCATCCACAGCGAAGGCATACTCATGATGAGCGAGGTTGTCACCATATCCTCAAGACTGTATTCCACCGTGATGTGGACTTCAACAATCCCTTGTGCACTGTCGTTGAGATGGACGATGGCCAAATGCCACACTCCCGGATCCTCGATTAAGAAGGAATGCGTCTCTCCCGGTGACACTGTAGTCGCCTGACCTTCGAGTTTCTCCCATTGAATATCACCTTCCCCCATTGATTTGGCAGCTTGTTCCAATTCGATGATGACAACATGGACCGGCTCTTCTTCATCCAGATTTGTCAGAATGAAAGTCGCATACTCCCCCTCCTCCATCTCTTGGATGATATCATGATTTGAATCCCCTGGCCCCAATCGCATCGAGACACGATCATCCAAGGTCTCTGCCTGATAGGTCATGCCCGCCATCAACACTCCAACCATCAGCAGCACGACGATGCCTTCAACCACAGCATGGCGACTCGCTTTGAGTCGGGTGAAACCCTTGAATGTGGCTCCAAATCCATTTCGCAGTCTGGGTTGAATGTGGTGGATGAAGAGCGCGCCGACGCCGCCGATTAGAATGCCCAAGGGGATGTCGACAATCCAGTGGATTCCAAGGTACAGAATCGTGAAGGCGAACAAGACGGTGTTCCAAAAGATGAATTGATGATAGCGCCTGTGTTTCCAATCCTTGAGTTCAATGCCTTTTTCGCGCATATGCAACCAGTTGAGCGCCAACATTCCAAAGGGAATGGCAATGTGTAGGCTTGGCACCGAATTGTCGAGTGGGTCATGGCTGGCATAGAAAACGGCGTACCACGAATCCTGATACAACAATGCATCCATTCCGGGGATGTAGGTACTGGTGACTTCCACATTGAAGAACAGGTAGTACGGAACCGCAAGTGCGTAGATGAGCAGATAGTTCAACGTCACCTTGTCGGTCAGATCTCGCTCACCAGTATACATGTAGTAAATCGTCGTGACATAAATCAGGAAGAGGTAGATGAAAAGATAGTGGAAGTTGAGAATTTCTGTCAGCATTGCATTCTCAAAGGTGTTCTGAATCCACAATACAAACTCTCCTTCGAAGCCGTGGATCCAATCTGTGTAGTGACCGGTGCTGGTTTTGATGGGTTCATTGAGTGTATCGGTGAATTTCTTCCACAAGATGATGAGCAGATATCCGCTGATATGCAGGTAGTATCTATGTTTCTTAACTTCAGAATAGACACGATTCATCGGAACCCTGCTGTCTGTATGGTTTCGAGTGAAGTACCAACACAATAGCGGTGTGAGAACGAGGATAATGCTCATCATGGTCACATACGGACCGTACGGCATTATCATGAACATCGGCCCTGCCACCTCGTTCATCATCTCTCCGCATTCCAGCAGTGCGATAGGTGGTGGACGCTGGGGGATTTGAACCCCCGGCCTTCTGGTTGCAAACCAGACGATCTTCCAGCTGATCTAAGCGCCCTTGGGCCACTCGAATCCGCTTTGCTTCTTCAGTTCGACGGTGCTTCACCCAACTGGGCGAGCAGTGCCTCGAGGATTCGCAAGAGGCCTCGCAAAGTCACTTCGGATACACCGACGACCTCACAGACCTCGGATTGCGTTCGTGGATGGCCACGGTTTTGGGCTGCCTTGTACAGCATGACACCGGCAACACCAGAGGGTTTCTTGCCCTGCCATTCCATGGACTCGCCGACGCGGCCCCACAGGTAGTTGGCTTCACCGAGCACAGGTGCTGGTAGACCGAGGTCGCTGTGGAACTTGTCGAGATACTCTCCAGGTCCAG
>CAXEUI010000169.1:0-3383 GCA_963999335.1 uncultured Candidatus Poseidoniales archaeon | reverse complement strand
GATGGAACACCGAGTCCCTCGTGATGCCAGTGAGATTATTATCTCCAAGAGGCGGCGTGTATATCACCCCGTTGGACACCATAAAAAGATTTTCTCCCGTGCCCTCAGAAACCGTCCCATTCTGGTTCAGTAAGATAGCCTCGTCAAAGCCAGCCAGGTCGGCCTCGGTCTTTGCAAGGATGCTGTTTACGTAAGTTCCAGAGATCTTGACTCTGGGTGGGATATTTGTGTCTTCAAGCCGACGCCACGACGACGTGCAGCATTTGATAGCGCCGTCTGTTTCTATATAGGCGCCGAACGGCACAGCTATAATAGCAAAGTCGCTGCTGAGTTTATGCAGCTTAAGATTCGCCACAAGTTCTTCGCTCTTGTTCGAGAATTGGAAGTTGATGACATCCTCTAGAGCAGAGAAATCGACTCCGATCAGTTGGCATGCCACAGCGATTGCCACCGTGTTCTGCATCAGTTTGTTGGCCCTCTTCCCAGCCAACTCTTGGACGTCCATCGGACAGAGTTGGACTCCATCTGCCGGTTCACCTGGATCGATTGTGTTGGCGTTGTAAATGACAGAGGTCCCCTCTCGCATGTGCTCAAGGTGCCTGTTCATGGTATCTTGATTGAGGCAGATCAGAAGATCGATGACGTCGCCGTGGGTGCGAACATTGCGGTCGCTGCAGCGCACCGTGAGGAAGGAGTGGCCGCCACGGATGATTGATTGGTAGGCGTTGTAAGCATACATATGGATGCCCTGACGAGCAAAAAGACGAGCGAGAATGTTCCCCGGAGTTGCGATTCCTTGTCCGGCCGCACCCCCGATGCTGATGACATAATCGAATTGACTCATTTTATCCACCAAACCATCCCGGATGCATCATTCTTGCCCAATACTCCGAGGTCCCTTTCAAGAGCCCGTCGGTTTGGCCATTATATCCATTACTCTTTCATTGGCTAGAACAGTCGGCCCAGTCAACATAATGCAACAATATGTCGAAATATACTGAAAACGACGGCAGTACGGTGTTTTTATAGCGTCCTCCTTACAGGAGGAAATATGAGCGCACGCTATGTGAATACACTGCTGACTGCCACCATCATGATTTTGGTATCGATGAATGGTGTTTTGGATTTCAGCGAAAAAGAAAATGAAACCCCTGAACTGCTGGAACTTGTACAACCTCAGTTCGCCACCAGCCCTGGCCATGTGGTCTTCGCTGAATATGTGGGCGCGGACTGGTGTGGACCTTGCCAAAACGGTGGTTCACCTTCGATGACCGCATTGAATAACAACTTCCCGGATGAGTTCACTTTTCTTTCGTACTTCGAGTCCGGTGGTTCATACCCACCAGATCCCCTCAACCGTCGAAGTCACGTGATGTCTACGAGTACGGGAATTCCGACCGCCTCTTTCGGCGATGCATCTTCAGGCACCTATCACGTCATAGGTGCCGCATCCGGAACCACAGCGTACGACAGCCAGTTCTCCTCTGGTGGAAACATGCAGAATGTGAACGACTATTCTGTTGCAGTGATTCAGACAGTCAATGGCGCCAACATGGACATTGATGTGGTTGCAACCTACCTTGGTTCGTCACCCACTGTGACGGTCCACGTCCTAGCCGCCGTCACAGAGCATGTCTCACCTGACACCTACAACGACGGAACGACTCACCCGCACAACGTCATTCGAGAGTGGCTACTGAACTCCGGAAACAACGCTTTCCGTACTGTGCAATTGTCACCAAACACCCCGGCCACACTTTCATGGCAAGAACCGATTAGTACCGCTCGAGCGTATGGCAGTTCTACCGCAGCTCAGAACTTCAACACGGTTGCTGCCCTCTTGGACGGGCCATCCTCCACGTACAACAACGTCTTCACAGCAGGCGATTCAACCATGAATCCGATGGATCTCTCGGTCACAGCCCTCACCATCACCAATGTTGATTCGAACTACGAGGGTTTCCTTGCAGGGGAGACTCTGAGTATTGAGGGAACCGTGAAGAACACCGGTACAGAGGACTACTCTGACGGTGGTTCCATTCAGTTGTACCACATTGATGGTGCGACCGAGAACGCGATTGGCCAAGCCACCAGTTTGAACAACCTCAATGTCGGTCAAACGCAAACTGTTAACGCACAGTTTGACACCACTGCATTGACCATGGACCCGAATGGTCTCGAATCCTTCCGTGTCCGTTTGTCGAACACTCAGGGTGAGAAAGACCCTGTAGTCAACAACCGATTTGATGCTTGGATTAGCCACGATTACACCCCGAGTACGGATACTCCCCTCGCAGATGGCAACACTGCGATTCCACGAGGTGGCACACTCGACTTCGATGTTACTGGCAATGCGCGCGACAATATTGACACGTTGGCGACGATGACTCCAGAATTAGAAGTATCACCTTCCGGCTTGAACATCTGGGAAAGCACTTGGGTGACTGATCCCATGAGCTTGACCTCTCCGGGAACTCCGTACGAGCGGTACGTCTTCGCTGTCAATCCGGTTCAGACCGCAGGCAGCGGTGATTACGACGTGCGTGCACGTCTTACAGACAACCGAGGTCAGACCAGTGATTGGTCATCCATGTCTGCAGCCTTCAGTCTGATGAATGGTCTGCCCGTTGTGGTCGATCCAAACCAACCTGAGAATGCCCCAATCGATTGTCCAGCCTTCCCTGGTCTACCGACCGTGAAGGTGGAGACCAATGAACGCGTCCCCCTCGCAGGCCTTGTCTGCGACGCTGAAACTGAGTTGACCAATCTACTCATTTCCAGCAGTGATCCTTCGTTTATCGCATGGCACGCATCCGCCGGTGAAATCGAGGTCAACTTCACAACGATGCAGTGGGATAGCATGGGCAATCCACAACTTCAGGGTCTGGGCATTTCGATTACCGATGGGGAGGACACCAACACAGGGACTCTCTTGTTCAGTGTGATTGAGAATGGCCAGCCCCGCTGGTCGAGTGTTCCTGCACAGTCCTACAATGAGGGCGGCAGCACGCAATTGAGTCTCGCTCAATACTTGACCGACACAGACACCAACGGAAATCCTTCGAGTGTCATGGATCTCTCATTGGCCATCGTCTCAGTCGTGCCAGCCGATGTCCTCAGCGCTGAAATTTACGGCAACACGTTGATGGCCACTGCAATCGATGATGATGCCTTTGGCAGTGTTGTCATCACGGTCCGTGCAACGGACATGGATGGGCAACTCAGTGAGACCCCAATCCACGTGCACGTGCAAAATGTCAACGACGCACCACGCTTCGATTCAACAGGTCTGGAGAACCTCATGGTTCAGGTTGATCATACCCTTGAGTTGAATCTTCTAACCCGTCTAACAGACATTGATGACGATGAATTGATTGATGCGA
>CAXEUI010000168.1:0-3406 GCA_963999335.1 uncultured Candidatus Poseidoniales archaeon | reverse complement strand
TTGGTGGTGTTTTCAGATGTACTGACGGTCTTCAGAAGAAGTATGGAAAACATAGGGTCTTTGACACTCCACTTTCAGAAGGAGGAATTCTTTCGACCGCCATTGGTATGGGTATCAATGGACTAAGACCGGTCGCCGAGATTCAATTTTCAGACTATATTTTCCCAGCCTTTGACCAGATTACCAATGAATTGGCCAAACTTCGCTATCGTTCAGGTGGAGAATACAGTGCACCGGTGACTATTCGCACCCCTTGCGGAGGTGGAATCAAAGGTGGCCACTATCACAGCCAATCACCTGAGGCATATTTCACCCATACACCGGGGCTGAAAGTCGTCATATGTTCAAATCCATACGATGCAAAGGGTCTGCTCATCTCCTCGATTGAATGCAATGACCCCGTCATCTTCTTTGAGCCCAAGCGACTCTACAATGGACCGTTTGATGGAGATCATTCAGCGGCGATGGTGAAATGGGACAGTCACCCCAAGGGAGAGGTCCCCGAAGATTACTACAACATCCCACTGGGCAAGGCCGAAATTGTCCGTCCGGGCAAGGATGTAACCATTCTTTGCTACGGCACGATGGTCCACGTCGCCAGTGCTGCTGCTGAGAACAGTGGAATCGATGCGGAAATCATCGATCTGAGGACTCTGGTTCCAATCGACATCGATGCAATCGAGGATTCCGTGAAGAAGACTGGGCGATGTGTCATCGTTCACGAAGCACCGAGAACATCTGGTTTCGGGGCTGAATTGGTGTCACTGGTACAGGAACGGTGCTTCTGGCATCTAGAAGGACCTGTTCAGAGAGTCACCGGGTGGGACACCCCCTATCCACACAGCCTAGAATGGGATTACTTCCCAAGTCAGGCCAGAATTACAGAAGCAATGCAGACCACTATGGAGGAATGAAAATGGGTACAAATGTGTTCAAAATGCCCGACATCGGTGAAGGTGTGGTCGAGGGAGAGATTACCGCTTGGCATGTCGCTGTGGGAGATTCGGTTGTCGAGGATCAAGAAATGGTCGAAATCATGACCGATAAGGCGACTGTGGGCATTGGGAGTACTGTAGATGGCAAGGTCACAAAACTGCACGGAGCCGTCGGGGACATGATTGCTGTGGGAGGCCCTCTCATCGAATTCGAGGTCGAAGGAGACGGAGAAGACACAACAAGTGAACCCGAACCTGAGCTGGAACCCGCGCCAGAACCGGTACCTGAGCCTAAACCAGCCCCTGCACCAGCCCCCGAGCCCTCACCAAGTGCCAGCACCTCTGACCGACCGCTCGCTTCACCCGCCGTGCGTCGACGGGCCAAGGAAGAGGGTGTTTCACTCTCACAAGTGAGTGGGTCTGGACCTGCGGGTCGAATCACTCACGCTGATTTCGATTCATATCTAAGCGGAGGAGATACTGTGGGTGGTCTACCGATTCCAAAGGCCGGAGTGGAACGCTCCGGTGTCACCGAGGTTCCTATCATCGGACTGAGAAGGAAGATTGCCGAACAGATGACCAAGGCGTACACCTCCATTCCACACTTCTCCTACTTCGAGGAAGTCGATGTGACCGATCTGGAAGCGTTGCGAGGATGGATGAATTCCAATCGTACCGAAGACCAGCCGAAGTTGACCTATCTCGCCTTCATCATGCAGGCTTTGGTCAAACTCTTCCAAGATGGGCACGATGGATGCAATGCGACATACGATGATGAGAAGGAGGTACTGACGCTGCACGAAGCGGTGAACATTGGAATCGCCACAACCACGGATCGTGGACTCTATGTGCCGGTCGTCAAGCATGTCGAGGGGAAGACCATCTGGGAGGCTGGCGCCGAACTCATCCGTGTCACTGGTGCTGCTCGAGAGGGAAGTGCCTCGCTAGATGATCTGACAGGATCAACCTTCACAATCACCAGCCTGGGCAGAGATGGCGGTTTGGGTGCAACGCCCATCATCAACCATCCTGAGGTTGGAATCCTCGGTGTACACAAGGCGATTGACAGACCTGTGGTGGTCGATGGCAATATCACCATTCGCAAGATGATGAATCTCTCCTCATCTTGGGACCATCGTGTTGTCGATGGAGCCAATGGAGCCGCTCTCGTACAGGCTCTGAAGCAACTTCTCGAGCATCCAATCTCGATTCTCTGAGGTGGATATCATGGATGACATCTCATGTCAGGTATTGGTCATCGGTGCGGGCCCCGGTGGATATGTCGCCGCCATCCGTGCTGGGCAACTCGGACTCGATACCGTGATTGTCGAAGGGGACAAGGCCGGCGGCACCTGTCTGATTCGTGGGTGCATCCCCTCCAAGGCTCTGATTCATGCTTCAGAACGAATGCACCATCTGGCTCAACACGTGGATGGGCACATGGGGATGAAAATCGATGGGTCGGTCTCACTCGATATGAAGGAACTCGTATCGTGGAAGGATGAGATTGTGACCAAGCTCAACAAGGGCGTCGAACAACTGCTGAAGAAAGCCGGTGCCAAACTGATTTCAGGTTGGGCCACGTTCAGTGATGCCAAGCATTGTACTGTGGAAACCAAGGATGGAACCGTCAACATCGAGGCAGAGAACGTCATCCTCGCGACCGGTTCAACACCAGTCGAACTGCCGTTCATGAAATTCGATGAGGAGTACATCTGTTCCTCGACTGGTGCTCTAGACTTGGATACTCTACCGGAAAAGGTGGCGATCATCGGTGGCGGCTACATTGGACTCGAACTCGGCATCGCTCTGCGACGACTCGGTTCTGAGGTGACAGTCATCGAAGGCCTCGACAAGGTGCTGGCAATCTTCGATGATGAGTTGCGTCGACCCTTGACGACCTGGTTGCGCAAGAATGGTGTGACCACCCATGTCAATTGTCTGGCTCAAGGTGCCGAAATCAAGGAGGGTAAGGTAGAACTTACTTGGAAAGATGGAGGTGGTAATATGCAGTCCGGAGCCTTCGACAAGGTACTCGTCACGGTTGGACGCAAACCCAACACTCAAGGCTGGGGCATGGAGAAGATGGGGCTGCGAATGGATGCAGACGAACGATTCATTCGCATCGACAATCAATGCAAGACCTCGATGCGAGGTGTCTACGCGATTGGCGATGTTTCTGGGGAACCGATGCTCGCGCATCGCGCGAGCGCCCAAGGAGAGATGGTGGCAGAAATCATCGCTGGCCACAAACGTACCTTTGATCCAGTGGCCATACCAGCCATTGTATTCACCGAACCCGAAATCGTCTGTGTAGGACTCACACCGGATGAAGCCAAGGAAGCGGGCGAAGACATCATCATCGGAAAATTCCCGCTCGCCGCCAGTGGTCGCGCGCTGACGATGGAGGCTGAGAAGACGGGCGGCTTCGTGCGCGTGGTCGCGCGCGAGAGGAACCATGTGATTCTGGG
>CAXEUI010000167.1:0-3415 GCA_963999335.1 uncultured Candidatus Poseidoniales archaeon | reverse complement strand
TCAATGTCCGGTATCGCCGCTGCATTCACAGGCTTCGTGATTGGAAACAACGTTCTGATCATCGCGGGTTCAATGGTTGGCGCAGCGGGCCTCATTCTGACATTCATCATGTGCAAGGCGATGAACAGAACACTCCCTGCAGTCCTCTTCAAGTCCTTTGGTGGCGGTGGACGAGAGACGGTTACTCGCACCAAAATGGGCAGTGATCCCGAAGAGGTTGCAATGGTCTGTGATGGCATCAGCAAGTGTGTGATTATCCCCGGATATGGTATGGCTGTGAGTCAGGCACAACACGCTGTCAAGGAATTCGCCGACCTGCTTGAGGCGCAGGACGTCGAAGTTAGTTACGGCATTCACCCCGTCGCCGGCCGGATGCCGGGCCACATGAACGTGCTTCTGGCAGAGGCCAATGTGCCTTATGAACAATTGATTGAAATGGATCAGATTAATTCCGAATTGGCTGAATGCGACGTTGCATTGGTCATCGGTGCCAACGACACAATCAATCCAGTCGCACGCAGCGGCGAAGGTCCCCTGGGGGGCATGCCAATCATCAATGCGGACAAGGCTCGTGTCGTGGTCATCATCAAGCGAAGTCTATCTGTGGGTTATGCTGGTGTTGACAACGATTTGTTCTTTGAGGACAAGACGATGATGCTCTTCGGTGATGGCAAGAAGATGATGAATGAATTGAACGCAGCGTTCAAAGACCTCTGACCCAGATTTTTCCTTCGGGGTGCCCTAAGGGGCACCCCAATGAAGCAACGGTTAAGGACGGACTTCAATTCGAAGGAGTACAGAGGCTTGTCATGTCTAGAATCTCGATTCGATTTGCAGTCTTGCTGACCCTCCTCGTCTTGATGGCCGGGCCGGGACTCGCTCTACATTCAGGTCCACCATCCGACAACAATGGAGATGGTTCAGGAGACCCCACATGGCGTGCCGGTTGCACTTGTCATTCGAGTTCTCCCTCATCGAGTACATTGGTCAAGTTGTCCGGTGCACCGCATGCCTACGAAGTGGGCCAGTCATACACGATGACACTCACGCTTGAACATTCATCCAACTCCGGTGGAGGCTTCTTCCTCTCAACGGAAGGAATGGGCACCCTGTCTTGGTCGGAGGACCAGATCATCCGCCCAGAGAAAGACAGTGGTGAAGATGAATCTGCGACCTCGACGACATCCGGCATTACCCAATCTGACTACACATCACCAGCGGAGTGGACATTCACTTGGACTCCCCCGGAATCTGATTTGGGGGATGTGACATTCTGGGTTGTTGGGAACATGGTCAACAACGATGGTGCCCCCAATTCCGATGACAACTGGAATGCTCTTTCCTTCGTCATCAATTCTCCCAGCCAGACATCAGCTGCGACCGACCAAAGCACTCGCGTCATCTCCTCAGGAGACCACAGTTTGTTCGACCAAGAAATCGATGAGGAGGCTCTCGAAATAGAACATCAACAAGCCGTCTCCGAGGTCGTGATGGATACTGGCGTGACCTGGTTCTTCATCTCGCTCACCGCACTGCTTGTTGGTGCAGTTGTACAAAATGAAATCTTGGAACGAAAATACGACACCGGCCCGGCCCATCTTGACAGTCAACTGGCCTATCCCGAGGGACTTCGTCGAGGCAGTTTTGCTGTTGGCTTTGCATTGTTGGGGCTCTATTGGATGGCTGGTGATTCTGCTGCTTATCTGTGGTTGACTGCATTCTTCTGTAGTGCATGGGCTGGATTTGGTGTCTACCGAACCGTTCTCGCTGCTCGCACCCCACCTGCGGCCAAGGACATGATGTGAGGTGGACGATTGCGTCTACGCCTCTCCCGGGATGCCGAACGCCCCTTTCGTGCACATATGGATGAATTGGCAATCAGGGGCACAGCCCTCCTTTTTGTTCTCTCTTTGGCCACTATATTCTGGTGGTGGCAGATCAATCCAATCCTTGAGAGCTGGCTCTCATCCTTGCCGTTGGGGGCTGCAGAGGGCACAGTTTCAATTTATGACCCCCACGGTTGGATGAGTACACGATGGTCAATGATCGCTCTGTTGGCTTTGATTACCACACTACCGTTGGCTGCTCAGCAACTCCTTTCGTTTGCGGATGAAGGATTGTTGCCCAGCGAGCGAAAATGGCTTCGAATGGTCACCCTCGGTGGTGTTGGATTGGGCTTGGCATTGGCAATATTCTGGTGGATATGGGGTTATCCACTCGCCATTGGGAGCGCAGGTACGATTGGAGGTGTTGATGGCATCGGTGCGCAATATGATGCGGTTCTATTGTTTGAGGTCGGCATCGGGATTTCGTGGTGGATCTTCCTCACTATCATCACACTGATTGGTCTGACAATGGCTCGCTTGCTTTCCTTGATGGTTGCCGAACCCTTCGACCCGTTTCGGATTCGCGTACACGGGACGATGCTCTTTCTTTGGTGGCTCACATGCCCATCCGCTCTAGAAGGTGTTTGGCTCTCCTCCTCGATTCTCCTCGTCCTCATTCCTGAAATCTTGATTCAATGGATGCCTCGGCCCCTTCTTTCATCCAAGGCCCGAACGCCTCAATCCGTGTTCGATTCTGAGGGGGACTTGCATCGACGTTTGTTTGCCATGTGTCATTGTGAGGGGTCCTGCCCCTCAGTCCCATCATCTGCGGCACCAAATCGTCTTGGATGGGCTGAAACCGAGGCTCTATGCCTTGATTCCGATGCACGAGATGCCCTGCTTGACACGGTGGTGCGACATCGAGTCAGCGATTTGGTCATCAGTGGTTGTGATGGGTCACCATTGCCGATGGAATTCAGACAATCAATCGCCTCTACGAACTGTCAATTATCTGGATTGGGGTGGCTGGATGCTCCCTCCACCCTTGAAAAGCGCAATTTTGCGCTTTCAACCCTTGTATCATCATCAAAAGATTGACTTTTGACACATCCGACAAGCCGTGGGCTTGAAGCATCACGCTGCCCCCGCAACAGCCATGAGTCGGCTTGTTCGAATCGCTGTGGCGATTGCCATTGTCCTTGGTGGGCAGTGGTTGGCCAGCCAGCCCGACATCTACATGCCACTCTTCGATGCCATTCGCGAAGAAGTCATCATGACCAATGATGCAGAGATTGTTGAGATGCAGGATGATGAACGATGGTTGGTCATCATCGTCGAATTCCCTGATGACCCATCTGGACCTGGATCTGATCATTCTCGCGCCAATGCGATGCTGACAGGGATCAATTCTGCCGCGACATACTTCTCTGAAATCAGTGGTGGCCGTTCAACCCTCACCGCTGATGTTCAATCACAGATTCATACTGCACACCATAACGAAGCCGCCTATGGTCGTGATTCGGGTGGAGAACGCGACGTTGGCGATGAAAGCACAGGTGGCCCCGCCGGACTCGTTGAAGAAGCCCTCA